>JBILUU010000023.1:0-15240 GCA_044370815.1 Bacteroidia bacterium | reverse complement strand
CCGCGCTATCAATTGGTGTGGATAATGCCACGGCCAACAGTAAAATTGAAGCTGCCAACAAAGCGAAAGCCGATGAAGAAGCAAAACTAAAAGATGCCGCTGCCGCTGCTGAAGCTGCAAAGAAAAAAGCCGAATTTGATGCAGCCATTAAAGCAGGTGATAAATCGCTTAGCGAGAAGAAATTTGATGAGGCGGTTGCATCATACAATACCGCACTAGCAACTGGTGTGGATAATGCTACAGCCAACAGTAAAATTGAAGCTGCCAACAAAGCGAAAGCCGATGAAGAAGCAAAACTAAAAGATGCCGCTGCCGCTGCAGAAGCTGCCAAGAAAAAAGCCGAATTTGATGCAGCCATTAAAGCAGGTGATAAATCGCTTAGCGAGAAGAAATTTGATGATGCAGTTGCCTCTTACAATGCTGCTCTGGCCATTGGTGTGGATAATGCTACAGCCAACAGTAAAATTGAAGCTGCCAACAAAGCGAAAGCCGATGAGGAAGCAAGATTAAAAGCCGAGGCAGATGCGAAAGCAAAAGCTGAATCAGACGCTGCTGCTGCAGAAGCTGCTAAAAAGAAGGCAGAATTCGATAAGGCAATTGTGAACGGAGACAAGGCGTTGAGCGAAAAGAAATTTGATGATGCCATCGCTGCATATGGCTCCGCATTGCAAATGGAGGTTGATAACCCCACAGCAAGTGGTAAAATTGAAGCAGCCCAAAAAGCCAAATCGGAGGAAGAAGCTAGATTAAAAGCCGAAGCAGATGCCAAAGCAAAGGCAGACGCAGATGCTGCAGCAATAGCTGAAAAAGCTCGTAAAAAAGCTGAATTTGATAAGTTTATTTTAGAAGGTGACAATAAATTAGGGAAGAAGAATTTTGATGAAGCACTCAATGCCTTCAATGCTGCACTTTCACTTGACATTGATAATTCAACCGCAAACAGCAAAATTGATGCGGCTCTGAAAGCCAAGGCAGATGAAGAAGCAAGACTTAAAGCAGAAGCAGAGGCAAAGTCAAAGGCTGAAGCAGACGCCAAAGCTGCTGCAGAATTAGCCCAAAAGAAAGAAAACTTTGAGAAGCTAATCGCTAAAGGAGATAAAAGTTTAGACGCTAAAAATTATACCGATGCTATTGCTCAATATGGATCAGCGCTCGCAGTTGATTACGATAATAACCTAGCCAACACAAAACTTGCTGCAGCACAAAAAGCCAAGGATGATGAAGATGCTCGACTAGCTGCCGAAGCCGATGCAAAAGCAAAAGCAGATGCTGAAGCTGCTGCTGCTGCTGAAAAAGCACGAAAAAAATCGGAGTTCGAGAAACTAATTGCTGAAGGTGACAAAAGTCTTGATAAAAAGAGTTTTGATGATGCACTAAATAAGTTCAATGCCGCACTAGGCCTAGATATTGACAATGCCCTTGCAAACACTAGAATAGCAGCTGCTCAAAAAGCCATGGCGGATGAAGAAGCTCGAATTAAAGCTGAAGCGGATGCAAAGGCAAAAGCAGATGCTGAAGCTGCTGCTGCTGCTGAACTAGCGCGTAAGAAAGCCGAATTCGAGAAACTCATTCAGGAAGGTGATGCAAAGCTGGCAGCATCAAATTTCGACAAAGCAATAGAAACCTATAACGCTGCCCTATCAGTAGGCTTTGATAATAACACTGCGAACACAAAAATTGCAGAGGCAGAGAGGAGAAAAGTTGAAGAGGAGGAAAGAAGAAAAGCGATGGACCTGGCTGCGCGCAAAAAATTATTCAGCGATAAAATCGCACAAGGTGATCAATTAGTGACTCAAAAGAGATACGAAGATGGTATTGCGTCCTTCAAGGAGGCTTTAGAATTAAATATTGATAATCCTCTTGCACAGTCTAAAATAGATGCTGCTCAAAAAACACTTGATGAAATAGTTCTGGCCCGCAAGAAATCTCAATTTACCAAACTCATTGCAGATGGCGATATGGCAATTAAGCAGAAGAAATATTCTCAAGCGGTTAAATTATTTACAGATGCCGTAAATCTAGATTATGACAATACTACGGCTAACCAAAAACTTGAAGAAGCAAAAAAACTTGATGAGGCAGAAAGAAAAAGACTCGAAGAGCTTGCAGCAAAAAAACAAGCTGAACTTGACGAAATAAACAGAAGAAAAAAGGAAGCAGAGGAAAGGGAAAGGCAGTTTCTTGAAAAAGCAAGATTGGCAAGGGAGCAAGCACGAATAGAGCTTATAGCTCGTATTGAAGCTCAAAAGAATGCACTCGCAATGGCTGACAAATTTAAAACTGAGAAAAATAAAAATCAGCAAGAGGCATCTATCGTTAAAGAGCAAAATTCAACTGTTAATCGCTATGATTTAGCTAAAAAATATCCTCAAGGTGCCACAAATGAAGAGATCGAGGGCACAAACTGTATCATCTATAAAACTATTATTGTGAAAGGTCAAGTTGGCGATGAGTACAAGAAAATTAGGTATAATTACGGTCAAGTTTATTTCAAGAAAAATGACAAGGATATTTCAGAAGCCATTTACCTCAAAGAAACTCAAAATTAACAAACGATCCTTTAGGGCATCTTACTTAACTATTTTATGCAGTTTTTTGCTTTCAGCATGCACCCCGGAGCCAAAGGGCTTTGAGCCTGATCCCGGCAATGCCGATTTCAATCAAGTAATAGCATTAGGGGGTAGTTTTATGGCAGGTTATCAAGATGGGGGTTTGTTTTTAAAAGCGCAGGAAAACTCTTTGGCTGCCCAAATCGCCAACCAACTCGAGTTGGCCAAAGGTTCAAAATTCTATCAGGCCTTGCTTCCTTCTGGCGCAGGAATTGGTCTTAACTCAAAACCCTGGGAAGGCAGCTATGTAAGTCCAAGTAGGTTAGGTCTAAAAACAGACTGCAAGGGTGTTACCTCCACTTCACCAGTTAAGATGATATTGTCTGAGATAGAAGCCCAAAAATATCTAAGTGCCAAATACACCGAACCAATTAATGACTTTACAGTTCCATTTGCCTCGATGAATGACTACAACAATCCTTCCTTCGGGCTCAGCAGCGTGGTTAATTTCAACAATCCTTTTTATGCCAGGATTGCATCGAAGCCAGGTTCATCTACAATTCTTTCTGATGCCAAAGACAGAAAGCCCAGCTTTATTATATCGTGGTTAGGTATGGATGATATTTATAATTACGCCTCCAAAGGTGGCACTCATCATAGCATTCCAACAGCAGCAGAATTCGAACAGCAACTAGATCTTATTTTGGGAGATTTCGCTAAAAGCGGTGTAAAAGGCGTAATGGCAACAATACCCGATTTCCGTGACTTTCCATTCTACACGCTTATCCCTTGGGATAATGCTGATTTGACCCAAGTTCAGGCCGACTCACTCAATCTGACATATCAATCAAATGCATTGTTTAGCCACATTTCTTTCGAAAAAGGCAGAAATGGTTTTGTGGTGGAGGATCCCAATGAACCGAGTGGATTTAGACAACTCAAAGCCGGTGAATACATTACAATTTCAGTTCCTACAGATTCACTTAAGTGCTATAAATATGGCTTGTTGGTTAAGCCAATTAACAACCGCTATTCTCTTATTGAAAGTGAAGTTAATATTATCGATAATGCCATTTCAAGTTATAATAGCATCATCGTAAAAAAGGCAGCTGAATATGGCTTTGCTATGGCGGATATACATCAATTATTCAAACGTGTGAAAAGTGGCATCAAATGGAATGGGGCTGATTTTAATTTAGATTTTGTAAGCGGAGGATTCCTCAGTTTAGATGGCTACCATCCCAATCAGAAAGGTTACGCCATAATTGCCAATGAATTTATTAAAGCCATCAATGATACCTACAAAGCCAATGTACCTCAATCAACCTGTAACAATTGTGATGGAGTGTTATTTAATTAACTTTGGCGTTAAATTTTATTGGCACAATCTTTGAAATTTATTTAACAATAATCAATACCATCAAACATGAATAAATTAATTACCTGCTGTTTCATCCTTGTCTCTGTAATACAAGGCTTCGCTCAAAATTCTAATGCTGTTTTATTTACTGAAAACGGAGAAAGATTTCAAGTTGTTCTCAATGGCGTTATACAAAATATAACCCCAGCCACCAACGTTAAACTAACTGATTTAATGGCTCCCAACTATAAGATGAAAGTACTTTTTGAGGATAAGTCACTTGGAGAAATTGACAAAAACCTTTTCCTTGAAGCTTTTGCAGAAACCACCTTCAATATTAAAAGAAAAAACAATGGCGAATGGGTAGTACGCATACTTAGTATAACTCCTTTGGCCCAATTACCCCCAAGTCCACAAGTTGTGCCTAACCAAAATGTAGTTGTGTATCATGCAACACCATACCCTGCCGGCACAACCACAACTACAACCACAACCACCATTACAGATCCTATGATGAATGATAACGTAAACATCAATATGGGTGTGAATGGATTTGGTATCAACATGAACGTGAATGGAGGCGGCTTTGGAACCTCTACCACACAAACAACAACTACTTACACCACCACAACTACCAATCAACCTACAGTGCCCGCTCCCGGATTTAATGCGCCTCCGCCAAATACAACTGTTATTGTTCAGGAGCCCAACTCTGTGTATGTAATGCCGGGTTATAACGGCCCAACAGGATGTGCATTCCCTATGACTCCACAAGATTTCTCAGGCATTAAGGCGTCCATCATGAGCAAGTCTTTTGAGAGTACTAAATTTGATATCGCAAAGCAGGTTTTAAGTCAACGTTGTATGACATCCTCTCAAGTTGCCGAAATGATGCACTGCTTTGACTTTGAAGCCACAAGATTAGACTTTGCCAAGTTCGCTTATGGTAGAACATTTGATATAGGTAATTACTACATGGTGAATGATGCTTTCACATTTGAAACTTCAATTGACGATTTAAATAGGTATATCAACGGTTTCAGAAGATAATCAATGTTATACATGATTGCAATAAAGTTGTAAGCCGTTGAATTATAATTAACCAAAACATGAAACATAAACTTATTGCTCTTTCAGCTATTTCAGGTGCAATCTCCATCATACTTGGTGCCATTGCCGCACATCAGTTGAAAAATTTACTCAGTGAATCATCCCTAGATGCCTTTGACAAGGCAGTTAAATACCAAATGTTTCAAAGTTTATTCTTAGTGATTTTAGGTATTTCTTGCAATTCTGAAAATCATAAAGTAATCAAAAATGTAGCTTTATTGGCATTTACCGGTATGTGCTTGTTTTCATTGAGTATATATTTGCTCAGCACGCAAGTAATTACAAATATTAATTTTTCTTGGCTTGGACCAATAACGCCTCTAGGCGGCCTCGCCATGATTGTATCATGGCTTTTGTTCGCAGTAAAGGCAAAGCAAATTTTTAAATAATGTATGTGCTCAACTAAAAGATATTTAATATTTAATTTCTACTCTATGAAACCAATACTGCTTATTTTATTCCTCTCGATTGCGCTCTTCTCCTTCAATTGTAAGGGAGGCAAGCAATCAAGTGGCAGTAATAAAGATTCAGTTAAAAATTCAAATACTGAACACAGCCAAAACAACAATGCAGACAAGCAAAATAAAGGCAATGAGGATACAAGCTCAACACCACAAAATGGTTTAAAAAACAATAGTGTGAATTCTACAAGTCAAGATAAAAAGGTTTTTCGATTTACCGTTTCTTTTATCAGTAAAGGAGCCGGAACCGACTATCAGATTAGGCAAAAGTATGATAGTTTTATAGCTGATTATGAAACTCGTAATAATATTAAAATTGCCATTAGCAAGGCCCCTTGGGGACGTGAAGGCGAAATAGATTATTGTTTTGATATGGTTGGATTGAAAAAAGACATCATCGATAAATTTATTGCAGAGTCAAGAGCTTTGCTTAATGCCTCTGATAGAATCAATATAGGAGAAAACACCAATTGCAGAGGAATAATCAAATAATTCAACATAGGTTCCTGTTTCTTGGACTAACTGTATTTTTGCTGTTATCACTTAAAGTAGAGGCTCAAAACACAGATATCGATTGGTTAAGGAAAATTAATTCCTCTGGTAGTAAGCATGCAGATAAATTTCATGGGGCAATCTCTTTCAGTGTTTATCCTGCCATGATTATAACACCTTCTGCAGTATTCACTGATGGTTTACTTCAAAAAGATACTTTTTTAATAAATGCCGGCCTCTGTATAGCAGCAGGATTGGCACTCAATGCAGGCATTACCTTAGCTACCAAATATGCGATAAACCGTGATAGGCCCTATATCACATACCCCGATTTGCAGGTGGTCAAAACAGAAAACACCCCTTCAATGCCATCAGGACATACATCAAGTGCTTTTGCAGTAGCAACTTCACTAACCCTATTGCATCCTGAATGGTATGTTACGATACCTGCATTTGCATGGGCAGGAGGTGTTGCCTACAGTCGTATGTATTTAGGTGTTCATTATCCTTCAGATATTATTGCAGGAGCGCTTGTAGGCAGCGGCACCGCTTGGCTTACATGGTATCTTAACAAAAAAATATTCGGTAAGAAAATAAAGAGAAAAACTGCTGACAATGAATAGGCGTTATGTTAACTTCTCATAGCCTCAACAGGATCTAGCTGAGAGGCCGTATAACTTGGTATAAACCCCGAAATAACACCAATAAGAACTGATATTGTAAGCGCGAGTATAATGTTAGAGTTGCTTAACATAATTCCTAAGTCAAGGAAGCTATTTACCGCGAACAATCCGATAAAAACAATGAGCAACCCAATAATACCTCCAAGCAAACTGAGTATTACAGACTCAGTAAGAAATTGTGTGAGAATAAAAATATTACGGGCTCCTAATGACTTTTGAATTCCAATAAGTGATGTTCTTTCTTTAACGGATACAAACATGATATTGGCGATACCAAACCCACCAACAATTATAGAGAAGCCTCCAATTACCCAACCGGCAAGTCCAATAACCATAAAAATGCTATCGAAACCCTTGGTAAGCATACTTGTTTCATTAAGCGCAAAATTAACTTCAGCCATTGGCTTCAACTTTCTTACATTCCTCATGATTGCGGTAGTCTCATCTTTAAGTGCTTCATTTGTTACACCCGGTTTTGCTTTTAGATAAATAGTTGGGTCTAATCTCTCGCTGCGTAAATCAAGAATATTTCTTGCATAATTAATGGGTATTAATACCACATTGTCCATTGAGTTTCCTATAACACTGTTGCCTTCCTTTTCAAATACTCCAATCACATCAAACTTTTTACCCATTACATTAACTGACTTTCCTACACCATTGATGCTCCCAAATAAATTCATAGCAATTGCATAACCAACAATTGCTTTATTCCTACCTCCGGCACTTTCCTGCTCTGTAAAGTATCTTCCCTCAATAATCTCAAATGATTTCACATCAGCATAGTCATGTGATACACACTTTAAATCCACATTTTCGATGCTATTGTTGCGGTGTTTCACGGTTTTGTTTGAGCTTGCAACAAACGCGCCTGTCTCAGCCAAATTGCTCATTTTTATAATCTCAGGTAATTCTTCTATGGTGGGAACCGGCCTATTCAAATATTTCCACCAAGGGTAGTCGCCACCAAACTCCCAAGGCCACTTTTGCACGAAGATAACGTTATCACCAAGAGAGGCTACAGATTTCCTAATATTAGATTCCAAGGAATCCACTACTGTAAAAACAGTAATGATGGAGAAAATACCTATGGTGATTCCTAATAAAGAAAGAAACGTTCGCAATTTGTTGGCAGTTAATGAATGCCAAGCAAATCGCAAACTTTCTAAAAGAAGAGCACCAATAAGCAAGAAACTAGAATTTTACTGGCGTGATTGAACAAAATCATTTAAACCTGTCGTAAACTTTCTAAAGGTGTAAGTCCCCCTTTTGAAATTTGCCACAGGAAAACCGTTCCAAACTACACTATTACCATTCTGATCTTTGTAATTGTAAAACGCCTGGGTATTATCGGTAAATTCCCAAACCATGGTATTATATCCATTATTGTTGTTATTGTTGTTGGAACTTTGGAAAAAACTTCTGCTAGCTTCTCTCTTGTCGGGGAAAGTAACCGTTACATTGGTAAATTTATGATAGATTACCTGCTGAAAAAAACTGGTATTTACACCTACAAGTTGCAGGATATCCGAAAGCACCCCACCAACAGCAGCGGTGGCCTGTAGTTTTGCCTCCACGGTAAAGGTTGGTTGTACGTTTTCTCCAACAAAAAATTCTCCTGTATTCATTCTTAAATTGGCGTAATCAAATACCTGCTTTATTTTCCCAGAAACTTCAATCCACTTGCTGTCACCATATACTATTCTTGTAAACATTGGTCCCTGTGTACCGAGCATACCGTTATCATCAGTTAACTGTATGGCAGTTACGGGAAATGCAATTTGAGAAGTAATATCATTACCGGCTGCATCTTTAGCGGATACTAATTCCCAATTGCCTTGCATGGCTAATTTAGTAGGGGTTTCTTCCTGTGTACAACTTTGCATAGTTGCTATTACAAAACCCAGTGCAATAAATGAAAGTGCTTTTTTCATATGATATTATTTATAGTTTAAAATGCCTATGACAAATATAGTGCCCAAAATTTGTTTTTCACTAAAAAAAACACAAAAGCCCTCAAAATGTTGAGGGCTTTTGTGACAGGTTAAAATAAAAACTTATTTGTTAGTAGGGTTGGGTTCGCTGCTACCCTTTTTATCAAAATCGATAACGATAGGCGTTGCTATGCATATTGATGAATAAGTTCCGATAACAATACCTATAAGAAGAGCAAAAGCAAAACCTCTGATTACTTCACCTCCAAATATAAATATGGCCAACAACACAAAGAAGATGGTTAAGGAGGTATTTACGGTTCTGCTCAAAGTTGAATTAAGCGCGGAGTTAATTACTCGTTTTCTTTCCTCACCAATCAACTGAACCTTGCTGTTCACGGTTAAGTATTCTCTGATACGGTCGAAAACCACCACCGTATCGGTCATTGAATAACCCATTACTGTAAGAATTGCAGCAATAAAGTGTTGGTCAATTTCAAGCGAGAATGGAAGCACTCCGTTGAAAATGGCATAAAATGAAAGTACAATAACCACATCATGCACAAGTGCGGCAACTGCTCCCAAGCCGAACTGCCACCTTTGGAAACGGATGAATATGTACATAAACATCAGTACGCATGAAATTAGTATCGCCCAAACAGATGATTGCTTGATATCGTCAGAGATATTTTCGCCAACTTTTTGTGAACTCATTATTTTATGTGCAGGTACATCTTTTAATTTAGACAGCCCCTCTTCCAATTTTTTCTCCACCACCTCATCAGCATTATCGGCATTGCTCTCAATGTTATAGGCAGTGGTTATTTTCAATTGATTGCTCTTTCCAAATGTTTTTACCTCCGGAGCAGAACCAAAGCTTTCAGCAAGTGCATCACGCACTTCTGTTGTTGTCATGTCCTTTTCAAATCTCACGATATAGCTTCGTCCCCCTTTAAAATCAACACCAAAATTCAAGCCGCTTTTTACAAAGAATACAACGCCTAAAATGATAATTGATGCAGAAATCATGTAGTATTTCTTTCTGTTACCTACGAAATTAATATTGATGTTTTTGAAAGCATTTTCGGTAAGTTTTGTACTGAAAGTAACCACCTTATTTTTCTCCAACATATTATCAAAAATCAATCTTGTGATAAATATTGCCGAGAACAGGGATGTTAAAATACCAATAATTAAGGTGGTAGCAAATCCTTGAATAGGGCCATTTCCGAATACATAAAGGATGATTCCTAAAATAAGTGTAGTTACATTTGAGTCGATGATTGAGGACATTGCGTTCCTGTAACCTTCCTTTACAGCACTTTTAATAGAAGAACCTCCATGAAGTTCCTCGCGAACACGCTCAAAAATAAGGATGTTTGCATCTACCGAGAGACCAATGGTGAGCACGATACCGGCAATACCTGGTAGAGTTAGCACCGCTCCTAAGGAAGAAAGTACCCCCATGAGGAAGAATACGTTTGCAAATAGGGCAACATCGGCAACCCATCCTGCTTTGCTGTAGTAAAACGCCATAAATGCAAGCACCACAAGCAATGCGATAACGAAAGATAACAACCCTGCATTGATTGCTTCCTGACCTAATGATGGACCAACAACATCCTCCTGCACAATCTTAGCTCTTGCAGGCATTTTACCTGCTTTAAGAATGTTTGCTAAATCTTTCGCCTCAGTTATATCAAAGTTACCTGTAATTGAGGAGCGACCACCGCCAATTTCTCCTTGAACAGTTGGGAAGGAGTATACATAATCATCAAGCACAATAGCAATACTTTTTCCAATATTTTCTTTAGTCAACCTTCTCCAAGTTTCGGCACCTTCGGCATTCATTGTCATGCTAACCTCTGCTTTCGAACTATTTTGGGCGAAATCACCACTAGCATCTGTAATTACATTACCCGCAAGTGGGGCACGTCCATCACGCGACTTTACTCGTATGGCAATCAGTTGGAGAAACTTTCCGTCTTTGTCGTAGGACTTTACAGTCCAAAGCATTCTTAAATCTCTTGGAAACAAGGCCTTAATCTGTGGCTTTTTCAACAACGACATGATTTTACCTGTATCCTTGACTGCAGCTATACCAATTGCAGGGCCTTCAGATGGAAAATAACCATCTTTTGTTCTGTTTAACATTGGTTGCAACAACTCGAAAAGTGGGCTTACCGTTTTCTTGTTGATAGAGTCGTTAGAAGCGATTTTTGAACCTGCAGTATCTTTCTTGGCTGCATCCAATAATGAACCCTCTTCTTTTGTTGCAGCGGTATCTTTTTTAGGTTCAGTTGCAGCGACTGAAACGGTTGAATCATTTGTTGTCTCCGTTTTGGTTGAATCTTGTCCCTTGTCTAAACCAAGTATTACTGCCAATTTCTTATCTGCATCTATTAACTTTGCTGCTATTTCCTTATTATCGTATGTTTCCCAGAATTCGAGATTAGCAGTTCCTTGAAGTAGTTTCCTAACGCGTTCCTTATCCTTAACACCCGGTAATTCAATCAAAATTCTACCTGAGATATCTAATTTTTGAATATTAGGCTGCGTTACACCAAACTTGTCGATACGTGTCCTTAGAATGTTAAATGAGCGATCAACAGCATCATTTGCTTCTTTCCTAATTACCTCAATAACTTGTTCGTTTGTGCTTTCAAACTTCACTTTATCTTTCAATTCCAAAGTACTAAAAATAGGCGCTAGCTTAGCATTCGGACCAGCTTTTTTAAATTCTTCATCAAAAAGTGTTACAAAATCTTTTTGACTATTTGCTTGCGCTTTCAAGGCGTTGTTAATGGCTTTGTTGAATGTGCTGTCAGTACTGAAATTACTCATTGAACGAACAATATCTACTACCGAAACCTCAAGTATAACATTCATACCACCACGTAAATCCAAACCCAAGTTGAGTTCTTTTTCCTTACACTCACGGTAAGTGTAATTTTTCAATAAGATATTGTAAACAGGCAGCGATGATATTGAGTCTATATAACGCTTGTTGTAGGCTTCGTACAACGAATCTTGGTTCAATCCCTGAACCTTATTTTTTGCTACTCTTTCAGTAGCATAATCATTGGCATTACCCTCGATATTATTGGTAACAAGTGTAAACGACAACTGAAAAATACACACAACCGCTAAAGCAATTGCAAAAAATCTGATGGCTCCTTTATTCTGCATAATTATTTGTTATTATCTATCATTTCGGGCTTTCCTAATTGGAAAATCTATATTGTTTGTTTTTTAAAGCCCGCAAATATAGAATAACAATTAAATTTTACCAAATTGAATATGCAACCACTGAAAATAATTTCAATTTTGTTGCAAAAGAGTCAGTTTTTAGTAAAAACAACCCAAAAAACCATAATTTTCAAAAATTACAGCATAAAATTTAATAGAATATTGTAATAAATTGGTTACTGATTTACTAAATGATGAGATAAATCAACCATTGTTGGATTTTCTGAGGAGATGAATCGGAGAATTTCTCTGCTATCCATATTTTTTATCGCTGCTAAAAATGCTTCGCCATCAGAAATCATCAGAAAAGATTTAAAAACTACAAGTTTGTTAAAAACTCTTTTACTATACTTTTCTGCAATAATTCTTGATAATTTTTCTTTAATTTCTTTTTCACTCAATCCTCCAGTGATAATGAATTTTTGATGGGCAGAATCTGTGAAAACACAAACATGAAACATAGTTTTGAATTAATATTTTTTGCAAAACTAAGTACATTGTTGAGTTGAAAGTCAATTTGTGGTAAATAGTTATTATTTTGAGACGAGTACCGATATTTATCCGATTAAATATCGTTTTGGAAGCAAATACAGAGAAACAAATCTAGCTCAAATGAGTAATACATTTCCAATTTCAACATCAAAACTACTTTATGTAAAACCCTTATCAATGCGCCATTTAATAAAAATAAAAAAGCAATTACCCAGACAGCTGTTATTCTTAAATTTTACCTGTAAAATTCTAAAAAACGTGTTGTATCATCCTTGTATAGGCAATGGCTATGCCCTTAGTACCTTTAACCTTTTGATTCCTGTTTAAATGCATCAATGAATTATTTAAAATATTCATTTTTAGGAGATTGCCTTGTTTTAAATAAATTCATGCTCATTCATTTATTTGAAATAAAGCATTCGTGATAGAGATATCAAACTTGGATTCGATAATAAATCAACAAAATATTTACATTCGCACACTTAAAAATCGAACTATGAAAAAAATAAATTTCATCAAGCATTCAATCAAATTGAGCTTGATTATCGGCCTTTTTTCCACTGCTTGTAACTCGGGAAAAGATGACAATCAGAAAATAAGTGAAGGAAACGATACTAATCCATTAGTTAAGCCGTGGGAAAATAAACACAATGGAGTTCCTCCTTTCGATCAAGTAAAACTTGAGCATTTTATTCCTGCAGAAGAGCAAGCATTACGTGAACTACGTGAAGAAATTAAAAAAATAACAGATAATACGGCAGCACCTACCTTTGCCAATACGCTTGAAGCATTAGAGAAGTCGGGGCAAACGCGTAAAAGAGTAGAAGCAGTATACTACGTATGGCAATCGAGCATGGGGTCACCTGAATTAGACTCTATTCAAGAAATTTTAGAGCCAAGGATAGCTGGGTTCAGTGATTCGATATTTCAGAATGCTGATTTATTTAAAAGAATAGAAACTGTTTACAATTCACCAGAAAAAGAAAAATTAACACCGGAACAGCAACGCTTATGTTACAAGTATTACACCAATTTTGTATTAGCCGGGGCAAAATTGAACGCTGAAGATAAGGCAAGGGTAGCGGCAATCAATCAGCAACTTGCTGCATTATTTACAAAATTCAATCAGCATCAACTTGCAGATGAAAATGATAAGTTTTTAGAGATAACCGATCAATCCAAATTGGATGGACTTTCTGTGGATTTTATTGAATCAATGGCTGCGGTAGGAGAGAAAAAGGGTAAAAAGGGGACTTGGATTCTCTCCAACACACGATCATCGATTGAGCCATTTTTAACTGGTGCGCATAATAGAGAACTTCGCGAAAAAGCATTTAAAATGTTTATCAGTAGAGGCGATAATGGCGATGAAAATGATAACAACTCACTTATTCCACAAATTTTACAATTAAGAGCAGAAAGGGCAAAATTACTTGGCTACCCTACACACGCACATTGGCGTTTATTTGATAAGATGGCCAAAACTCCAGAAAACGCTATGAAATTGCTTGAGGAAGTTTGGGCACCTGCTGTTGAAAGAGTGCACGAAGAAGTTCGCGATATGCAGGCTTTAGCCGATAAGGAAGGCGCGAAAATTAAGATTGAGCCATGGGATTATCGATACTATGCCGAAAAAGTGCGAAAAGCAAAATACGATATTGATGAAAATGAAGTTAAGCAATACCTTCAGTTAGAAAAAATGCGGGAAGCTATATTCTTTGTTGCGGGAGAACTTTTCGATTTAAAATTTGATCAAATCACGGATGTTCCTGTTTTTCACGATGATGTAAGAGTTTTCAAAGTTTCCAATAAAACAAGTGGTAAACAAGTTGGATTGTGGTATTTTGACCCCTATGCGCGGGATGGCAAGCGTTCAGGAGCATGGATGACTGCTTACAGAGAGCAAGAAAAATTGAATGGAGATATTACCACAATAGTATCTAACAACTGTAACTTTATAAAAGGTAAAGCAGGCGAACCGGTTTTAATTTCTTGGGATGATGCCAGTACCATGTTTCATGAGTTTGGACATGCTTTACATGGATTGAACTCCAATGTTTCCTACGCTACATTATCGGGTACCAATACTGTAACTGATTATGTAGAGTTTCCGTCTCAAGTAATGGAGAGATGGTTGCTTACTCCGGAGGTACTAAATAAATATGCTTTGCACTACAAAACCGGAAAACCAATTCCTCAAGAACTGATTAACAAAATTAATAATGCTGCCAAATTCAACTCTGGCTTTAGTACCGTAGAAGCGCTTTCAAGCGCACTTGTTGATATGAAAATACATTTAGCAGGTAACAAAAAAATAGATCCTAAAACATTTGAAAAAGAAACATTGGCAGCGCTTAAAATGCCAAAAGAAATGGTAATGCGTCACCGACTACCTGCCTTCGGTCATATTTTTTCTAGTGATGGATATTCTGCCGGTTACTACAGCTACTGCTGGAGTGATGTATTGAGTGCTGATGCCTTCACTGCTTTTACAGAAGGTAAAGGTCCTTATGATAAAGAGGTTGCAAAAAGACTTTATGATCACGTTTTTAGTGTTGGAGGAACAATTGATGAGGCAATTGCCTACCAAAACTTTAGAGGGCATGCCCCCAGCACAGAAGCTCTATTAATTGATAAAGGATTCAAATCATCATCTAAGAAATAGCACAATATCCCTCTCAACTTGTAAGCGGAATTTCTAATCAAGGAAATTCCGCTTTTTTATTACTCATTTTACCATTAGTGTAATTTCAAAGTATAGTATAGTGTAATTTCAAAGTAGTATATAGTGTATTTTCAAAATATTGTATAGTGTAATTTCAAAGTATAGCATAGTGTATTTTCAAAGTATAACATAGTGTATTTTCAAAGTATGATATAGTGTATTTTCAAATTATAGTATAGTGTAAT
>JBILUU010000022.1:0-15275 GCA_044370815.1 Bacteroidia bacterium | reverse complement strand
ATATAAAAAATAGACATATCTGTGACAATACCGATGTATGATTTGTAAATTTTAGTTGCAAGTTATCAATCACATTGGTATAACAATCAAAAAATACGAATCACAGCTTCGGGTTTGCCGCGCTTTTGTAATAGTAATCACTTAACACTTGAAATTTTCCAATCTTCCTCTACATCCCAATTGGCGCGCAGATTGACATTACCGCTCATAAAAATAATGGGTTCGGCCTGTTGCTTGTGAAGGTATTTTCCGGTATCCCACTTTCCGTTTTTGTTATGGTCAATAATCAATTGGGCTTTATAGTTTCCGGGTTTCATTTGTAAGTAGTTGAAGGTGCCAAATTTTTCCACTTTTTGTGTGTTGAGGGCTTCTCCCTTTTCGTTGAGCAACTGTAATAGGTATTGATTTTTTTTGAAATCAAGCGGTTTTGCAGAGCTGTCGGCACTTAAGGTAAGGTACAAATTACCTGTAGTTTCAATAGATGGCACTCGGAATGACGCGCGCAGGGTATCGTTTTTGTTGCCAAAACAATCAATAAATGCGCCCGGCTTTATCAAAAGTTGATAGCTACTGTCGTTAGATAGGGTACAATCTAATTGGTATTTCTTTCCAACTTCATCCGTTTTTTTTAGTGTAAAGGGTAATAATTGTTTCCTCACTTGCAATACAATACTGTCGGCATGAACCTGCTTCACAGGATGATTACAGGATAGTGTTAACGGCACATTCAAATCTTTTTCGCCTCCTGCCACAGGAGTTGATTTAATCAGCAACTTGGATTCAATGGCGCGTTTATTTTTGCCTGTAAACTTTTCGCGCGGCAACACCGGAAACTCAACCGTATCAATAGGCAATGCATTATTGATGATCGCCAATTTAATGGAATCTAAAGAAAAATCGGTTAGATAAATTTGAATGGTATCTTTTGATGGATTGGTTTCAACAATAGCCCAATCATCATTCTTATTGGCATGCAAAGGCATCACGGCAAGTTGAGTTAAGGGCTTGTTTACAATCACTGTAAAGCAACCATATTCGCTATTGAATTTATTTTTCAAATAGGTTTTTTCTTCTATTTCCTTGAAAATGCTGAAATCGAGCGTTGCATTTTTATCGAGCTTAATTACCGAATCGCAAAAGCCAACGGGCTCCTCAAAACTATCGAATAGGTAGTTGCTATTGGCATCCTTGAGGGCTATTGCCCGATATTTTCCGGGCTTGATATAGTTGATTGTATAGTTACCGCTTGCATCGCTAATGGCAAAATAGTCGGGTAAAATTTTATACGGAAATGAATCTTCTATACATCTATTTTCCTCATAAAGCATTACCAGTACTTCTTTTTCTTTATTGTTGTTAAGTGCTTGAAAAACACTCCCGCTAAGTTTTAGCGAATCAATGTAACTCCCTGTGCTGAAAATATAGCTGAGGCCCAACAACTCGTTTCCTTCGTTGACATCTGCAACCGATTTCCCAAAATTGAAGTTATAGGTTGTATTTTCTTTAAGTGTATCGGTGAAAGAAACTATTAATGTTTTACCCTTTATTTTATAATCAGGTGCGGCCTTCAAAGGCGGAGAAATAATCCACTGTTTATTGATATCTTTAACTACAAAGTACTCGTCAAATTTAATGGTAAAGCTATTTAAATGGAAGTTGCTTGTTTTATTCTCCGGAAAATAATTAAGCACTACCGGGGGCTTACTATCGGTGATACCTCCTGTTGGTCGCACCACCTGAGCACAAGATGCAAACAGGAAGAGTAATGCCAACAACAGCAATCGAAAATCAAATAATCTTGTTATGGCTTGGCTTGTTATGGTCATAAAACAAGTGCAAAAGAAAGCAATTTTTTAACTCAATTTGATTTGATTGACATTGTCGGGTGTTATTTCTTCTAAAATGATCATCCCTTTTTGAAATACGTATTAGATCACATTTACATTTTCGTTAAGCTCAATTCTGATTGGCATTACGTTATTATGATTGTTTGAATGAAAATTAAGCAGGCATTGAAGCGCAAGGTGTTTGATGCCTTGCAAACGTATATGTTATGCGTCCTCGTTGCAAACGAGCACGAGTTTGAAACCATAATAATCATCCTCGTTTGCAACTAGGATGATTTGAATTTGCGTTTGTAACGCAACCAAAACAATTCCATGACATACGCCTTGATGTTGGCTTTATTATTTTTTTCAACTAGAAACGGGCATGAAAAAAAGAAGGTTGGGATAAAAATTAAGCATGTATTGAAGCGGAAGGTGTTTGATGCGTTGTAAACGCAAAGGTTTTACGTCCTCGTTGCAAACGAGGACGATTTCTGGGCAGGCCGGAGGCCTGATGGTATCATCACTCGCAAGATGCGAGCGATGGTGGGGGATCAATTTTACTGCCACAGAAAAAGCACTTTTTATTATTAACCTTTCATTTGCCCCAAAGCCAATAAGAATGCTATGTGCAGAACTTTTTACCAACTTTTTTTCATTACCCCAAAATGTTAATTACTTTGTTTAAACTAAATAAGTGCAGGTACAAAATAAGCAAAACAGCCTTTTTACCTTTGCAAGCTAAGGTGTTTTATATATGGTTGATATACAGATATCAGAAATAGTATTTGGGATTTTTGTTTTTGCAACAGCGGTTCAACTGTTTTACTACCTGTATTTTTATGCAAGGGTGGCTTGGTTTAAACCAAAGGATAATTATCATACGCAGCCGCCTATTTCGGTGGTGATTTGCGCCAAAAACGAAGCTTTAAAACTACATAAGAGTATTCCTTTGTTTTTTCAGCAAGATTACCCTGAGTTTCAAATTGTGGTGGTAAATGACTGTTCAGTGGATGAATCTAGTGATATCCTGGAAGAGTTTGAAAAGAAATATCCTAATCTGCATGTGGTTGAACTTAATGAGGATGACATTAAGGCGCATGACAAAAAATTGGCTTTAACACTTGGAATTAAAGGGGCAAAATACGAACATTTATTGCTTACCGATGCCGACTGCATTCCGGGCGACAAGCGCTGGATTGCAAGCATGGTAAGGAACTTTAGCGACAGCAAAGAAATTGTACTGGGTTACGGCCCATATAAAAAAACCGGTGGCCTGCTGAACAAGCTCATTCGATTCGATACTTTTTTTATTGGGTTGCAATATCTTTCGTTCTCCTTAGCCGGAAAAACTTATATGGGCATTGGCAGAAATCTTGCCTACACCAAAACACTGTTTTTCAGAAACAAAGGATTTGCCTCTCAATATCACATTCAGTCGGGAGATGATGATTTATTCATCAATAAGGTGGCCAACAGGCAAAATGTAGCGGTAGAGTTACACCCAGATTCTTTTACCTACAGCGATCCAAAAGCAAGTCTTAGCGGATGGATTAAGCAAAAAAGAAGGCATCTGACCACGGCAAAACATTATAAAACATCTCATAAAACATGGCTTGGTCTTGCTGTACTGTCGCAGTATCTTTTTTACTTCAGTTTCATCGCTTTGCTTTTTAGCTCATTTAATTTGTTAATAATTTTAGAAATTTTTGGCTTAAAAATTGTCACCCAACTTATCATTTTACGTAAAGGGATGCGTTTAATGAAGGAAGCTGATTTATTGATATTTACTCCATTCATTGAAATAATTCTTTTGGTTTTATATCCGATTATATACATTGGTAACTTTTTTGTAAAAAAACATAAATGGAAGTAGGTCACAATTTAACCGAGAAGGCGCAGCACGATTATAAGCTTGTGCTATTGGCTGTTGAGCATGGAGATCAGCGTGCCTATGCTGAGTTGATGGGGAGATACAAAGAGTCGGTATATTTTATGTTGCTTAAAATGGTGAATAATAAAGACGATGCCGATGATTTAACTATTGAAGCATTTGGTAAAGCCTTTAACCGACTTTCGCAGTATACCCCTAATTTTGCTTTTAGTACTTGGCTGTTTAAAATTGCCACCAATAACTGTATTGATTTTATCCGTAAGAAGAAAAATAACGCCACTGTTTCCATTGATAAGCCATTTGAGAATGATGAAGGTGGCGAGGTTTCTCTCGACATCAAAGCACCAAGTCTTGACCCAGAAGAAAACTTTATAAAAAAACAAAAGAGTTTGCTGATGCGCGAAGTGGTTGAGAAATTAAAACCCAAATATAGAAACTTGGTGGAGATGCGCTATTTTGATGAATTATCTTACGAAGAAATATCAGCCAAACTGGACTTGCCACTGGGCACGGTAAAAGCACAATTATTTAGGGCCCGAGACTTACTTTACAACATTCTTAAAAGCAGTCAATCAGGTCTGTAATGATTGGTTGAACCCAAATTCCGCATTGGAAAATGCGGAATCGCTAAAACAGCTGTAATTCAATCCATTGGTTCAATGGATCGAAAACACCTGCTAAGCGGGATTACCCTCATAAAATCACTAGTGCGTTACATGCGTAACTTCTACTGATTAATTCGGGTTGTACCCAAATTCCGCATTGGAAAATGCGGAATCGCTAAAACAGCTGTAATTCAATCCATTGGTTTAATGGATTGAAAACACCTGCTAAGCGGGATTACCCTCATAAAATCACTAGTGCGTTACATGCGTAACTTCTACTGATTAATTCGGGTTGTACCCGGGTAAAATAAAAACAAGCAACTGAAAAATACAGCAAAACTAACACCCGCCTGTGTTTCGAGGGTGTCTTCGGTAAGCATTGACATTAAGAACACAAACATGAATGCATAGTAAACAGGATGCAGTGTTTCACGATTAATGAGGCACGGTACAAAAAGCCATGCCAAGAAAAATAAAATCCCGGGCAAACCAAATGTAAGCATAATGGTTAAGTACTGATTGTGCGCTCGGTGCCTCCATTCTTTATTAAGCGGAGAGTTAATATCGTTGTACTTCTGCTGAAAAGCCAGCTCAGTGTCACCTGTACCTACACCAAACAAGATATTTTCCTTAATGATCAAGCTTGCGGCTTGCCAATAATGTAGGCGCATAGTTAAACTGTGTCCACTTGCATTATATCCGTCACGATAGCTCTGATATTCGCAATACACCTGATAAGCGCGGCTTTCAAGAGGGTTCATAAACGGTATTTTATAATTGGTAATGCCCTGCTCAATCAACTTGATATCTTTTTCACTCAACTGTGCAACTCCCTCGGCATCCTTGGTTAAACCGCGTGAAGTGAGATAACGCATCAGGGTAAAATTAAGCGCTTGTTGTTTGTTGTCGGTTGCATCATAACTCAATTTACTTCTTTTGTTCCATGCCGCTCTCAATTCTTCCTCACACTGATAAATGCCATAGTAGTGACCATTTTCGGTAAACTTCTCATCAATGTGATGCGTGTAGTTATTTCCTTGAGCAGTTTTTTGTGGAAGCGTATCATATTGCACTTGCTCTTTTATTTGAAAAGGTTTCATCAGATAATCGAGGGCCAAATAGCTTACACTCGAAAAAAGCAGTACAAACAGCCCAAATTTAATTCTTGTTGAATAGGTTGAAGATACCCGGAAAATTTGATAGAAGGCAAAACAAATGATTCCTGAAAGTATCAACAACATACCCGTTAAGGATTCTAAAATTATCAGAAATACCATCAGCCACGCGATGCTGATGACTGCTAAAAACTGAATGGATTTTTGATAGTTAAGTTGCATTGGAATATGATTGGGGAAAACATAAAAATAACAAGCAATTCCTATCGAAACACAAACAAGCAAAGCAAGTCTGATGTGCGAAATTAATGGAGAAATTTGCCTGATATCGGTAATTTCTTTACCCGTAATGCCAAGAAAAATGCTGAGTGAAATGAGAGAGGAAACAATAGTTGCCGCATATACAAAGAGTAAAATGTAATTGATTTGCTTTTTTGAAAGCGGCTTTGAGGTGGCCATTAAAAATGGGAAAAGTAGAAGCGGCAATTTCGTTCTCAAATCATTCATTGCAAAGGCATAGTCAGTTGTGTAAATAAGTCCTACCACATGCAAAAAGTACAATGACATGAGCATCAAAGCTGTTTTATTTTGACTAAGCATGCGAAACTTTTGACGGAAATTGATTTCAAGCAGCCAATTACCGGCAATCACAAACTGAGCCAAACTCATGGTAAACTTAGATAAGGGAAGCGATGCCGCAAACAGGATAAGCCCGAAAAAATATAATTCGGAAGAAGGAATGTATGTCAGAATTTTTTTCAATCAGCGCATCTGTATTTCACAAACGTAAAACTATAGTTTTTATTTTTCTGTTGACCTTTAAAAAAATGTATCGTTTCTTTGTCATCTAAAATAATGTTATGTACGATATCATAGTAATAGGTGGAGGTTGTGTTGGCCTTTCAACAGCATACAAGTTAAACCTGCGTTATCCTCAGAAGAAAATATTGGTGCTAGAAAAAGAACCACAACTTTCGGCACATCAAACGGGCAGAAATTCGGGGGTAATACATTCGGGCATTTACTACAAACCGGGTTCATTTAAGGCAAAAAATTGTGTTGACGGAAGAAGAGAGTTGGTGTCCTTTGCCAAGGAATACAAGGTAGATCATGATATTTGCGGAAAAGTAATTTTGGCTACACACGAGTCGGAATTGGCGCACATGAACAAGGTGTATAACAATGGCCTTGCCAATGGCGTGGAAGGGATTGAAATTATTGATACAAAAAAAGTAAAAGAGATAGAACCATATGCCGAAGGCATTGGTGCCATTTATGTGCCATGTACGGGTATTATTGATTATGTTGGTCTTACTGTTAGATTAGGGGAAGTACTTACCGCTAAATTTCCACAAAGCAAAATTATGTTAGGCACTGAAGCCAAGGCTTTTCAGAAAGGCGCTTCAAGCACTACAGTAATTACCAATAAAGGTAACTTTGAAGGAAAATATATCATCACCTGCGCGGGCTTACAGAGCGATCGAATGGCAAAAAAAGAAGGTTCGCCATCTGATTCTGCCATTGTTGGTTTCAGAGGCGATTATTATGAATTGTCAGAACAAGGAATGAGCAAGGTAAAGAATTTGATTTATCCTGTGCCCAATCCGCAGTTTCCATTTTTAGGGGTTCATTTTACACGCATGATTCATGGCGGAGTGGAGTGCGGCCCCAATGCAGTTTTTGTATTTAAAAGAGAAGGCTACGGCAAAACCGACTTTAACCTTAGAGATACTGCTGAGGCATTTGCCTTTGGCGGCACATGGAAATTCTTTGCAAAGCATTGGCGCTTTGGCTTAGATGAGTATCGTGGAGCATTTTCAAAAGCATATTTTTTAACGCGTTTGAGAAAATTGATACCTAGTTTAGAAATGGATGATATTACACCGGGCAGAGCTGGAGTGCGTGCCATGGCGCTATCTCCGCAAGGCGAAATGATTGATGATTTTAAAATTGAAGGGAGCGGCAATGCTATTCATATTTTGAATGCGCCTTCTCCTGCTGCAACAGCATGTTTGGCAATTGGCAATACCGTAGCCGAAATGGCTACCGAACGTTTCAACCTGGGTTAGGCTGTTTTACTTTTTAAAAGGGCAATTGCCTCCGGTGGCGAAGGGTGCGAGAAAACGGTATTTCCTGCAACCAATACATCAGCACCTGCCTGCTTAAGCAAAGCTGCATTTTCAAAATCAACTCCTCCATCAATTTCAATCAATGCACTTGAATTGCTTTTGACAATGAGCTCCTTCAGTTGAGACACTTTTTTATAGGTATTGTGAATGAATTTTTGTCCGCCAAAACCGGGGTTTACCGACATTAAACACACCAAATCTATTTCTGCAATAATATCTTCTAAGGCACTAATTGGCGTATGCGGATTAATGGCTACACCTGCCTTTATGTTTAGTGACTTTATTTGCTGAATGGCTCTGTGCAAGTGCGTACAGGCCTCGATGTGTACCGAAATAATGTCGGCTCCTTGAACACAAAACTCATCAATATAACGTTGCGGATCAACAATCATTAAATGCACATCAATGGTTTTTTTCGCGTGCTTTTTTATTTGCTTTAAAACAGGAAAACCAAAAGAAATATTAGGCACAAAAACGCCATCCATCACATCTACATGAAACCAATCGGCTTCAGAACTGTTAATCATTTCAATATCTCTTTGCAGATTGCCAAAGTCGGCTGATAAAACGGAAGGAGCAATGATCATTTGTGTTTTTTTTAGTCATACAAAAGTAGATAAAAGATATACTCAATGATGAAATTTTTTTAAAAGTCCATACAACCTTGCACAACTTTTGATTCCTTTCAATTGTTGGTTTCTTATAGTATTTGCTGCTTGCTCAAATAAAAGTGAGATACAATGAATAAACACTTACAGATAAATTTTTATCTTTGAAAATAATGAAGACAATGAAATCCCTACTTATTTTTTGCATCTCGCTTTGCGGATTGTCAATTGCAAGTGCTCAAAGCAATCAAGAGTGTGCCACAATCAATAATCAAGAGTGGTTCAATAAAATAAAAGCAAGCATTCAAGCTAGTTTAGCATTGCCTGTGAAGCGGCAGCTCAGCACCATTCCATATCAAATACATTTCTTTAGGGCATCAGATGGAAGCAGCAATTTAACGCTTGCAGAAATTTACAATGAAATTGACTCTGTTAACCAATTCTACAGCAATTCGGATATGGTATTTGTAGAATGTTTGTCGCCACAAATTATTGACAATGATTACTACAATGCTTTTGATTATAACACACATCATGCCGATGTGCTTTCACAGTTTTACACCGAAGAAGTTGTCAATATGTATTTCTATGGTTCAGTCAATTTCAATGGGAGCCCGGTTTGCGGTTACTCACAATATCCACCCAGCGAGGACTATGTAATGATGTCGGCCAATTGCGCCACCAACGGCAGTACGCTTGCCCATGAATTGGGTCATTTGTTTGGCTTGCCGCATACGCACGGAGGCACTCCCGATGAGTTGGCAGACGGCAGCAACTGCGCAACTGAGGGCGATTATATTTGCGATACGCCTGCCGATCCAACACTAGGCACTTCAACAGTTGATACCAATTGTGTGTATACCGGTTCAGCTACCGATGCCAATGGGATGCCCTATGCCCCCGATCCTTCAAACATTATGAGCTACTCTCGCAAAAAGTGCAGGAACTATTTTTCTCCTATGCAATATGATGTCATTAACTATACCTACCTCAACGAGCGCTATTACTTAACTTGCAGTGTAACTTCCGATGGGTTAAATAATCATGATGAAAAAGAGTTTTCGATAGCCCCTAATCCCGGCATAGAGGATATGAATATTGTAATCAATACACTCGCTTACCATCCACAAGTTTTATTCATGGATATCAGCGGCAAAATGGTGCACACTTTAAATCTTAGCAACACTTTAACCCAACTCAATACAGCAGCGTGGCCTTCGGGCATGTACTTCTATCTGCTTACCGATGATATTGGCAAGATTGTTAGCGGAAAATACATCAAACAATAGCATGTATGTTATTTGCGAGGATAATCAAGGTTGAAGTGTAGTCCTCTGCTTTCCTTGCGCTGTATGGCTTGTTTAATAATTACATAACCTACCTTAATCATGTTACGTAATTCACAAAGTTGTTTGCTTACTGTGGTTCTTTCGTATAAACTTTCAGTCTCTTTATGCAAAATAAGTAAGCGATCAAATGCACGTTTAAGGCGTAAGTCCGATCTTACAATCCCCACGTAATTGCTCATAATTGCCTGCAATTCCTTTAAGCTTTGAGTAATTAAAACCATTTCTTCGGGGCTTGCTGTACCCTCTGCATTCCATGCCGGTATGCCATTCATCAAATCAATAGCGTTAATATGATTGCAGGCATGCACAGCCGCTCTGTGTGCAAAAACCAATGCCTCCAACAAAGAGTTTGAAGCAAGTCGGTTAGCTCCATGCAAGCCCGTTCTTGAGCATTCACCAACTGCGTATAAATTTTTTATGCTGCTACGACCATGCTCATCCACATCAATCCCTCCACACATGTAATGCGCGGCAGGCACCACCGGAATCATTGCTTGAAAAATATCGATATTAAGTGAAAGGCACTTGTGATAGATATTAGGAAAATGTTTGATAAACTCTTCTTGATTAAGTTGTGTACAATCGAGATATACAAAATCATCGCCTCTTGTTTTCATTTCGTTATCAATTGCTCTGGCAACAATATCGCGCGGAGCCAATTCTTTTCTTGCATCGTATTTATGCATAAACTCTACCCCATCAGTATTTTTCAAAACAGCACCAAAGCCGCGTACAGCCTCTGATATAAGGAAAGAGGGATGTTGCCCGGGCTGATACAATGAAGTAGGATGAAACTGTATAAACTCCATATCCCTGATTTTACCTTTTGCCCTGTACACCATGGCCACCCCATCGCCAGTTGCAATGGTGGGATTGGTAGTGCTTTCATAAATATGTCCGCAACCACCTGAGGCCATCAATACAATTTTTGCAGCAATAATCTCAATCTTTTCTGTTTTTAAATTTAGCGCATACACGCCATAACACTCTATGCCGGGCGTTTGGCTATTTACCCATACACCAAGGTGATGTTGGGTAATAATTTCCATGGCATAGTAATGCGAAAGTATTTCTATGTTGGGATGTTGATGTGCCTGAGCTAAAAGGGCACGTTCAATTTCAAATCCGGTATTATCCTTATGATGTAAGATTCTTTTTTCGGAATGACCGCCCTCCTTGGCTAAATCGTAGTTGCCGCTTGATGTTTTATCAAACTGCGCACCCCATCCAATCAACTCATTAATTCTTTCGGTAGATTCGCCAATCACAAGTTTCACCACTTTTTCATCGCACTCTCCATCACCACAAATGAGTGTATCCTCCACATGTTTATCGTACGAATCGGGAGCATACATAACAGCTGCAATACCACCTTGAGCATATTTGGTGTTGCTCTCATCTTCATCGCTTTTGGTAAGCATAAGCACCTTGCCATAATCAGCAACCTTAAGCGCATAGCTTATTCCTGCAATACCAGAACCTATGATTAAAAAATCTACTTCTTTTTTATGCATGCAAGTGTGATGTAAACGATGTGAGTAAACAACCGGGCAATTGTTTTGGTTTAACCAATTAATTATCGTGACTGGTAAACTCGTTGCGCTCTATATACTCTATGATTTTTCCTGCAATATCAACTTTGGTTGCTCCTTCAATGCCCTCAAGACCAGGAGATGAATTTACCTCCATCACCAGTGGGCCTCTTTCGCTGCGCAGCATATCTACACCGGCAATGGCAAGCCCTAATTTCTTTGCTGCTTTAATAGCAGTGGCTTTTTCTTGCGCTGTAAGTTCTATCACAGTGGCTACACCTCCTCTATGCAGGTTCGATCTGAAATCGCCTTCAGCACCTTGTCTTTTCATGGCACCCACAATTTGACCATCAACAATAAATGCACGTACATCAGCACCTTTGGCCTCTTTAATAAATTCTTGTACAAGTATGTTTACCTCAACACCTAAAAATGCTTCAATCACTGATTTAGCAGAGTTTCTTGTTTCGGCCAATATCACCCCAATACCCTGTGTGCCTTCCAATAGTTTAATCACAACGGGCGCTCCGCCTACTTGTTCGAGCACATTATCAATATCTTTTGGATGTGAGGCAAAAGCAGTTTTTGGCATTCCTATTCCGGCTTTTGCCAGTAGTTGCAAACTGCGCAATTTATCTCTTGAACGCACTAGTGCTTGCGATTCAACTGCTGAAAAAATTTTCATTTGTTCAAATTGTCGCACTACAGCGGCACCGTAAAATGTTACAGAAGCTCCTATTCGGGGAATAATAGCATCTACACCAACTACATCGTGCCCGCCATAAACAATTTTGGGCTTGCCCTGCTCAATCACCAAAACACATTTTTGATGGTCAAGTATCATCATTTCGTGACCTCTTTGCTTACCCGCCTCTACCAATCTTTTGGTTGAATAAAGAGAAGGATTTCTTGATAAGATTGCTATTTTCATAGGGAATAAATTGTGGTAAAATTATGATTTTAAGAGATACTCAGCTGATACATCTACGTGAAATCTCCCTTTCAAGATTTTTCTGCCTAGCAATACCGGATATCGCATACCCGCTCTGCTTGTGAGTGATACTGCTCCTCTTATTTTTCGATTGCCAAGTTTAATCAGCGTTTGAACAACATACCTGCTTTCTTGTTCGCCAAAAGAATTTTTAAATGTTTTCAATTTGTAATTTTCAAATCGTAATTCCTTATCTGCGTATTCAGGATGCTCAGGATCTAGCAACTTAAAACATAGCACATCTTTGCCGTTAATTTCTTTGAGTATAATATCGTGACAATGAATGGTAGTGGTGTAGGCCCCGGTGTCGATTTTTGCTTCAATACCAAACAAGCTCAACTCGGGAAAACTAATTCTCTCGCGTCTACCTATGAGTTTGGGTTGTTGCAATTTAACTTTCATACCAACGGCACATATACTGCAAATAAAATCAAAATATGATGCAAATGCAAAGATGACTTAAATAGTTTCAATTTTAAGCAAACACCTGCTTTGTGAATGCATTGTGAATATCTTACCAATATGAACGAGTGATTAATCTTCTATTAAGTTTATCATTGTATCTAAATTATTTATTTTTGATAGATTATTATTTTAGAATTAAAACCGTTGATTTTACTTTATGGATAGATTTACAGGGATTATAGGAATTATTGTTATACTAGGTATTGCTTATTTGCTGAGCAGCCACAAAAAACAAATCAACTACAAGTTAGTAGGTATGGGCTTATTATTGCAAGGCCTGCTTGCTTTGTTTATTTTAAAAGTTCCTCTAGGGCAAGCTTTGTTTGGAAAATTGGGAAATGCAGTGAGCAAGCTGCTTGAGTTCAGCGATCGCGGGGCCGATTTTGTTTTCGGCATCCTTGTTAGCAAAGAAAAACTGGAAGGTGTTTTTGGGGCGGGCAGCAGTTTTATTTTCATTTTTAAAATAATGCCTACCATCATTTTTGTATCGGTATTGGTGAGTATTGCCTATCATATAGGACTTATGCAACGCATTGTTTCGGTTGTTGCTAAAGTGGTTCACCGTTTGATGGGGGTAAGCGGCAGCGAGGCAATTAGCAATGTGGCAAGCGCCTTTGTAGGACAAGTTGAAGCACAAATTATGATTAAACCCTACATCAGCAGCATGACAATGAGTGAGATATTGGCTTCTATGGCGGGCAGTATGGCCTGTATTGCCGGTGGAGTAATGGCAGTATATATTTCTATGGGTGTACCTGCCGAATATCTTATTGCAGCTAGTTTAATGGCAGCACCCGGTGCATTGGTAATCTCTAAAATTGTAATGCCCGAAACCGAAGAATCAACAACCAAAGGCACCGTTAAACTTGAAATTAAACAAGCGCATGCTAACTTAATGGATGCCATCTCGCATGGTGCTTCAGATGGATTAAAAGTTTCTTTAAATGTAATTGCCATGTTGATTGGTTTTATTGCACTCATTGCCATGATTGATGCCATCCTCGGCTATACGGGCAGGGGCATGGTTTCGGCCGGCATGTCGCTTTCTTCTATCGGAATTGATCTTAATATGCTTTCTCTCAAACAAATACTTGGCGCTTTTTTCTCGGTATTTGCATTTATAATGGGCGTGCCTTGGAATGAAGCAGCACAGGTTGGTGGACTGCTTGGTACCAAAATGGTGATCAACGAATTTGTAGCCTACAGCGATTTATCGGGAATGATTAAAGCGGGCTTACTCAGTAAAAAAGCACTTACCATTGTAAGTTTTGCCTTGTGCGGATTTGCTAATTTCAGCAGTATAGCCATTCAAGTTGGCGGTATTGGTGAGCTTGCCCCCGATCGCAGACAAGACCTAGCAAAACTAGGTTTTAAAGCACTCATTTGCGGCACGCTAGCCAGTTATTTATCGGCTACTATTGCGGGCATTTTAATCGGTTAGTACCGGGTACTTTTCAATTCTATTGATTTACACTTTAAAACAAACATTCCTTGCTGAGTCGATATAAAAACTACCTACTTTTACACCTTACAGTTTTTATTTATGGATTTACAGGCATACTTGGCAAGCTAATTAGTATTGAGGCCGAGGACCTGGTATGGTATCGTTTGCTAATTGCTGTTTCGTCATTGCTGCTGTTTATTACTTTTATCAAAAAGCAAACATTGACCTGTACATCTAAACAGCTTTTGTACTACTTACTCACAGGATTGGTTATTGCCTCACATTGGGTGTTTTTTTATCTCAGCATAAAAACAGCACCGGTGAGTATTGCCGTGGTGTGTTTGTCATCATCAACATTCTTTACTGCGCTCATAGAACCATTGTTTTACAAGCGCAAAATAATTGTTTACGAGGTTGTACTTGGCTTTGTGATTATTTTTAGTTTGTATTTGATTTTCAAAATCAATTACACCTACAAACTAGGGATGATTTATGGCATTATATCCGCTTTTTTAGCATCTGTTTTTCCGGTATTAAATGGCATACTCACCAAAGGTGGAAATGCCTATACCATTACTTTTTATGAACTAAGCGGTGGCTTTCTTTTCCTAACTATTTACTTTAGTATCACCGGTCATTTTACCTCAGATTTTTTCAGTGTAGGACTTTCAGATATCATTTGGTTAACACTGTTGGGTATTGTTTGTACTGCCTTTACCTTCGTAATTAGTGTAGCTATTATGCAAGAAATTAGTCCTTATACAGTGGTGTTGAGTATCAATCTTGAACCCTTGTACACCATCATATTGGCAGCAATTATACTTGGTGAGAGCAACTACCTTAGCCCCACCTTTTACCTAGGAACAGTATTTATTTTGAGCACTATTTTTATTAATGCTTACCTAAAGAAGCGTTTTTCAGGTGCTTAGGCAAATCAATTCTTGATTATACTCAGCTTCTTGCTCACAGTCTTTTGTTTTTCGGTTACCTTCATGAGGTAGTTGCCGGCCGCTAAATAATTAATATTAAGGCGGTACCCATTGTTGCTTGCATCTTTTTGTGCGAAGGTTTTAGTCAGTAGCAACTTCCCTTCTATATCATACACTTCAACAGCAAATATTCCTTCTGCCGCGTAGCTGAAAATAAAATTGCCGTCACCCGGATTGGGATACACCTCCAAGGGTTTAATACTACTATCCCTCTCTTGCAATGAGGTGATCAAGTTGTTGGAGGTACTTGTACACCCATTGCCTTGTGTGCTGATTACACTGTAAGTCCCCGGCTGCGCGGCTACCCAAAAAGTATCAGTGGCACCAA
>JBILUU010000275.1:0-4398 GCA_044370815.1 Bacteroidia bacterium | reverse complement strand
TACATGTAAAATTGTGCTCACTTTCTTTTCTCCTAGCGGATTTGAGATAAGAAAAAATTACGCCTCGGCAGATGTTGTGATGTATTTACCTGCCGATACAATTTCTAATGCATCATATTTCATAGCACACCTTAAGCCAAAGGCTGCTTTTTTTATCAAATATGAGTTTTGGTTTAACTTTTTGTGGGTGCTTAGGCAAAATCAAATACCTGTGTTTTTAGTTTCAGGTATATTTAGGGAATCGCAACATTTTTTTAAGTGGTATGGCAAATGGTTTGCAAATCAACTTGCTGCGTTTGATTACTTTTTTGTTCAGAACGATAAAAGTATGCAACTGCTCAAACGATTACAATACAACAATGTTACGATTGCAGGTGATACTCGTTTTGATAGGGTGGTTGAGGTTATGAATAAACATAAAACCTATGAGTTGGTTGATGTTTTTACATCAAACTCCTTAGTTTGTGTGGCCGGCAGTACCTATCTCGAAGATGAACAACTTTTAAAAGTGTTAATGGAAGCAGCGCAACAATCAAATATGCATCACAATTTCAAACTAATCATTGCTCCGCATCATGTTACAGCCGAAAGATTGGATGAAATAGAAAAAAACTTTGAGCAGTATCAATGTGTTAGATATTCTGCATTTTTGGAACAAGATCAAACCAAGCAAGTGCTGTTGATTGATAACATAGGAATGCTTTCTTCATTATATGCTTATGCAGATTTTGCTTATATTGGCGGAGGTTTTGGAAAAGGAATTCACAATACATTGGAGGCAGCAGTTTTTGGTATACCTGTGTTGATAGGCAAAAATTACCACAAATTTGATGAAGCTAAGGCTTTGATTAGTGAAAAAGCCGCCTTTGTAATTGAAGATGAAAAAGATGTAATTGAAACGGGTATGAGATTGCTGAGTGATGAAGAATTAAGAGCGTTTGCTGGTGACCGAGCAGGTAACTATGTGGCAAAAAACAAAGGTGCTGTATATAATATTATGAAGCAACTAAATGAATGTACTGTTATTTTTAAAACGGCTTGATTTTTGAATAGTTAAATTTAAAATAAAAATTATGAATACCATCAACATGAAATCAAATTATTTGTGTTACTTGTCAGCATTGTTTCTTTCTGTGCTTGTTTCCTGTGCTCCTGAAGAAAAAGATGAAGCTATTGCTGACTATTCGGGAACATGGAAATGCACCGAAACTACAAGCAATCCATCCGGCAACTCTACCTTTTCGGTTCGTTTAAAAAAGGATGGAACCAGCAATACGGCTTATTTTATGGAAAATATTTATAACGTTGGCTTCAGCAATCAGGCGTCTTTAACCATTGATGCAAGTGCTATTACAATTGCTTCTCAAACAATAGGTACAGGTAATTCATCTTATAAAGCCAGTGGCAGTGGAACAGTTAATTCTTCAACCAAGCTTACCATGAGCTATAAGATGGAAGATGGCAGTGGTGCAGTTGATAATTGCAGTGCAACTTTTGAAAAGCAGTAGTTACAAGCAGCCTGTTCTTCCGCCATCTACAGGTAAATTAATGCCATTAATATAGGCCGCTGCAGGACTCGCTAAAAAGGCCACTGCAGCTGCAATTTCCTCTGACTCTGCGAATCTTCCTGCCGGAATTTCTTCCAACATTTCTTTGGTAATAGTTTCGGTTGAGGTATTTAACTTTTCTGATTTGTTAGTGATGATGCCTTGAAGACGGGCAGTGGAGGTGGCACCGGGTAGCACATTGTTTACGGTAATACCAAATGCAGCCACCTCAAGCGAGAGAGTTTTGGCCCAATTGGCCACAGCGGCACGAATAGTGTTTGAAACCCCAAGTCCCTTTAGCGGTTGCTTTACAGAGGTAGAGATAATGTTAATTATTCTTCCAAATTTCTCCTGTTTCATAAATGGTAAAACAGCTTCCGCAAGGATATGATTGCAAATTAAATGATTGTTGAACGCTTGAAGGAATTCAACTGTTTTAGCATCGCTTATTTTACCTGCAGGAGGGCCTCCAGTATTATTGATTAAAATATGAGCACCTCCATTTACCTGAATGTAGTTATTAACGATGTTGCGCAATGCTTCAGGATTAGAAAAATCGGCCACAATGAAATCGTTATGTAGCTTGTTGATTTGATTGATTTCCTCTACGACTCCAGTTAGAGCTGTTTCATTGCGCGCAATTAGCACTATTTTTGCCCCTAAGGCAGCTAATTCAATGGCTGCAGCCTTTCCTATGCCCTGGGTGCTTCCACAAACAAAAGCGGTTTTATTGATTAAGTTCAAATTCATGCTGCTAAATTAACTGATTCATTATGATAATACAAAAGATGAAACTAAAATCAAAAATTTATGACAATTCAGATGGCATACAAGCAATTTTGGGTTAGTATTTAATCCCCATAGGCTTATTTTACATACGTTTTATTTCCGTTACCATTAATATAATATTTGCCCCCTCTTGAACCTGTTTTTATATTGCCTTTGCCTTTGCCGGCAGATTTAGCATCGCTCATGTCAGCACCCAATGACTCGGCCAGTTCCAACCATTTTTGACTTGAATTTCCATCTCCCAAATAAGAGTATGCAAATCCAATTTGCTTGCAAACATCATAGTTTTTCGAATCGTATTTATATGCTTTAAGCAAAAGCGGAAGGCATGTTGATTTTATCAGCTCTTTGTTGCGAGAACCTTTTGCATCATCCTCAACGCATGATTTTCCATAATTGTAAAGTAAATCTGAAGCTGTAAATGGTGCCATTTTTTTTGCTAAAACCTGTTTATCTATCTCTGCTACGGAGGGTTTATTGAATTGCCAGTAACCGTTCTGCAACTCAAACGACTCTTCGGTGTAGCCATATTTTGCATAAAGGCTGGTTAAATAAAATATTCCTTGTTCATCTGTCGATTTATATAATCTTCCATTTATGATTAAAAGTCCATCTTTATCGCGCCAGTAGCCTCCCAGCGTTGTAATGTTTATAGTATCTAATGATGCTGCGTATTTCATTTTTATATACCTTGTTGTGCTAATTACTTTTTCGTTGCTTATTTCCTTATTTAAATCAAATAGAAGACGCTCTATTGATTTTGCCCTTGCTTTTACTGCATAAAGGAAATCGATAGCATTCTCCAATCCTTGTGACTTATAAATTGCTTGATAATGATTATACTTGGTTCTTGAATTGATTGAGGCATTTTTAAGGAAGTTAATGGCATCGTTGAATTGCTCATTTTTGAGGAGCAAATCTGAATAGCATATTGCAAATGCACTATCCTGACCTAATTTTTGTATGTCAAAGGCTTTGAAAGGATGAAATGTATTTATATAGAATTGGTATAAATCTTTTGGCAGTAATAAAATTCCCGCTGTGAGTTCAGTCATTATTTTTGTGCTTTGTGGCATCCGCCTTAATTTTTCGCTCATCAGAAGCGTGTAACGTAAATATTCTTTACGGGCTTTGCACATTTCAGCAATTATATTCAGTGAATCTGAAGATATACATTGGGGACAGTCTAAAAAATTGGTGAAACATTTTTCCCTCAAAGGCTCCTTAGCATCGGCAATTAAAGTCCACTCAACACGATTTTTCTCCTTAAGAATAGGGTCTAAACTTATGAAGGCTTCATCTCTGTCAGGAGGAGGATTCACAGCGATTGATTTTGGCAAACCTTTTAAAATATCATCAACACTGTTTACATTGTTTATACATTTATTTTCGATAAGTTGATTAAGAAAATCGCTTGCTTCAAGTTTGATGGTATCGGGTGTTGAACTATATTTAATTATTTTGGGAGCTAGGTCAATGAGAATTTTTTTTGCCTTTATAACTTCTTCTCTCTTTTGCGCATTGTATTCGATAATATAACAGCCTTTTTTTTTAAGATGGTAAAAAATATTTGTGATTTCCAAAGGGCTTAATTTGCTTAATGTTGAACTATCTGCTATTAGGCTTTGCAATAAATTTTCATTGGCTTGATAGAGCTTACGGAAGGTTTTTTTTCCTGAGGGAGAATATTCATCATGATAAAAATCGCTTTTACGCATTTGTCCCAAAGAAAATAAGGGAAGCAGTGCCACCAAAAGCAGCATTAAAATAAACCTGATTGTAAATTTCATAAATAAAATGTAAATAAAAAGTGTCAAATGTATTTACATTGAATTAATTTATTGCATGTTCGATAGAGAAATATTTTATAAATTGCCCCAAAAAATAAACAATGAAAAATATATTTACGCTATCTGTTTTGTTGTGTACTTTCACTGCAACAAAAACCTTTTCACAAAACCTGCAAAAATGTGGCAACATGAGTGCCATGCAACAAATGGAATTATTTCATCCCGGCTATTTGCAGAGCACCTCTGATTTGTTTAACCGCTTTTATAACAGC
>JBILUU010000274.1:0-4399 GCA_044370815.1 Bacteroidia bacterium | reverse complement strand
CCAACAGCATCTAAATTATCAGTACGCTCACGTACTTCTGGGGGTAATTGACTCATTTCGGCAATTCCTCCTGCATTATCGGCAATAGGGCCAAAAGCATCAATTGCCAATTGCATAGCTGTAGTGGCCATCATACCAGCCGCTGCAATTGCCACTCCGTATAATCCTGCAAAATAATATGATGCCATTATACCGCCAGCTAAGGTTATGATTGGAATTACAGTTGATTTCATGCCCACAGAAAGTCCGCCAATAATGTTGGTTGCATGTCCTGTTGAAGATTGTTGAATGATGGAATTAACAGGTCCTTTACCCATTGCAGTATAGTATTCGGTAACAATGCTCATAATGGCACCTACTATAGTTCCAACTACAATTGCAAGAAATACATTTAATTTTGAAAACTCATACCCACGTAAATTTAAAGTCTCGGGCAACATCATATCAACCACAAAGTAAGAGGCAATAACGGTTAAAATCATAGAAGACCAGTTACCCATATTTAAAGCATTCTGCACGTTTGATTTCTCGTCTTTAATAGTTACAAACCATGTTCCAACAATAGAAAAAACAATACCCAACCCACAAATTACCATTGGTAAAAGAATAGGCGACATTCCGTTATAGTTATCTTCAACATTAATTTCCTGACCTAAAACCATGGTTGCCAATATAGTGGCTACATAAGAGCCAAACAAGTCGGCACCCATACCGGCTACATCACCTACGTTATCACCAACATTATCGGCAATCGTTGCCGGATTGCGCACATCATCTTCAGGAATACCTGCTTCAACTTTTCCAACAAGATCAGCTCCCACATCAGCGGCTTTGGTGTATATACCACCACCTACACGGGCAAACAAAGCAATTGACTCGGCACCTAAAGAGAAACCTGTGAGCACCTCAATAGCAGTTTTCATTTGATCACTATCAACCTCAACAACATTGAAAATTTTGAGGAAGATAATAAACAAACCTCCTAAACCAAGCACAGCTAAACCTGCCACACCAAGTCCCATTACTGTTCCTCCGGTAAAAGAAACTTTCAATGCATGCTTTAAACTAGTGCGTGCTGCCTGTGTAGTACGAACATTTGCTTTGGTAGCAACCTTCATACCAATATATCCGGCAGTTGCAGAAAAAACAGCACCTATGATAAAAGAAAGCGAAATTATCCAACTAGAATGAATTTGTATTCCGTTAACCTCATGAATGGTTCCTGAATAAGCCAATAGAGCAGCTGCAATAACAACAAATATGCTCAAGACTTTCCATTCGGCTTTTAAAAATGCCATAGCTCCATCAGCAATATAACCAGCTAATTCTTGCATGTTTTTATCACCGGCATCCTGCTTACTTACCCAGGCAGATTTAACTGCCATGACTACCAACCCCAATATTCCTAGGGCAGGTACTAAATAGATCATTTGATTCATAGTAAAATGTTAAAATTTATATTATTTATTTGTTTCTTATTATTAAGCAGCTTATTAACTTAATTATTCTAAAAAAAGGAAGGCAAAAGTAATAAAATATCTCAAATTGAAAATTTTGAATTAAAAATGAGGTAGTTAATGAAAGACGGTAAACGCATTATTCTGATTTGCGTATTTTCAATTTTGATTTGGGCATTATCCTTAACAACGTTCTTTAAACATATTAATAACTCATCATTGCCAATGAATTATAAAAGCCATTTTGTAGCTTTGATATATGTTCACATGCTGTATTGGAAAGAATGTGCACTTAGTAAACTAAAAAAATAAAAAAGAATGATCGCAATTAAACAAATGTTTTATTTTTCTTTGTTGTTGCGGAAAATGCGACTCATTTTCTGAATAAAAAATTAAATCGATATTTTGTGATGCACCCAAATAATTACAATTATGACTAAAAAAGAATTATGGTTATTAATATTAAGCATGTGCTATCTTAGGATTACGGCACAAATTAGTATTGTCCCCTACCCTGCTGTTTTAGAAACAATGAATGGGACTTTCAACATCAACGCCAACACAAAAATTGTTTTGGTAAGCGATGCTTTGAAGCAAAATGAATCCGAGATTTTATATTTCAATGATTGGCTGCAAAAGTATTTTAACATCCAACTTCAAAGAAGGAATACACTCAAGGAAAATAATAATGTGATATTGATTTATTCGACAGGAAAAGTTGGTGAACAATATGAGCTTAACATTCAGCCATCAAAAATTATGATTAAGGCAGATGGCGCGGGACTGAAAAATGCTTTTGAAAGTTTGAAACAACTGATAAGTGCAGGTCATAAAAATAACCTCATTGAAATTCCCTCCTGCTTTATTCTCGACAGTGCTCAATTTCAATGGCGTGGGATGCATTTGGATGTTAGCCGGCATTTTTTTGATAAGCAATTTATCAAGCGATACATTGATTTTATCAGCATGTACAAAATGAACGTTTTTCATTGGCACCTAACCGATGATCAGGGTTGGCGAATTGAGATAAAAAAGTATCCCAATCTTACCGCAATTGGATCTCAGCGCAAAGCCAGTATGATTGGGCATTACAGAGATCACCTATTTGACAGCATTTCGCACGGGGGCTTTTACACGCAGAGTGATATCAAAGAAATTGTTGCCTATGCCAATACAAAACATGTTACCATTGTTCCCGAAATTGAAATGCCGGGACATGCTATGGCCGCTTTGGCTGCATATCCTCAATTTGCATGCAATGAAGGACCTTTTGAAGTAGCCACGCAATGGGGAGTTTTTGAAGATGTATTTTGTCCGAAGCCAGAAACATTTGATTTTTTGGAAAATGTATTAACTGAAGTAATCGCCCTTTTCCCTGGTGAATTTATACATATTGGTGGGGATGAATGCCCTAAATCGCGTTGGAAAAAATGTAAAAACTGTCAGCAATTAATCATGAAGGAAGGCTTAAAAGATGAGCATGAGTTACAGTCCTATTTCATACAAAGAATTGAAAAATTCCTGAATAAAAACAATAAAAAATTAATTGGTTGGGACGAAATACTTGAAGGAGGATTAGCGCAGAACGCTGCCGTGATGAGTTGGAGAGGCACCGAAGGAGGCATTACTGCTGCAAAACAAAACCATTATGTGGTGATGACACCCGGCTCACACTGTTACTTTGACCACTATCAAGGCAATCCATTGATTGAACCCTTGGCCATTGGGGGATTTACTCCAGTAGAAAAAGTTTATGAATACTCACCTATTCCCGAAAACTTGAGTGCAACCGAAAGTAAGTTTATTTTAGGCGCCCAGGCCAATGTATGGACGGAATATTTAAATACAACACAAGCGGTAGAATATGCTGTTTTTCCCAGAATTGCTGCCCTTGCCGAAGCACTTTGGACACCAATGGAAAATAAAAACACAGATAGGTTTCTAAAAGCTATTGAAACCCATTTCAATTATCTTAACCTTTATCATATTAATTATTCAAAGGCCATATATAATGTAAGCTGCAGTATTAATAAAGACTCTAGTAACGGTTTATTTTACTTAACGCTAAATAATTTATTATTCGAAAAAGGCCTGCAAATGCCGGGTGATGAGCTCTTGCTATATGATTATTCTTCAAAAAACAGAGCAAAGCAAGTTCCCTTGTTAATTGAAAAACCTTTTAAAGGACATGCAATTTACAGCAGAGATGGCAAGGTTTTAAGCAAAGCATTGCCAATTGATTTCTCATACAATAAAGCCTGTGGACAAGCTGTAAAATTCAAAACAGCTCCAAGTTCATATTACAACAGAGGTAATTTAACCGATGGTTTTAAGGGGAGACTCCCCTTCACAAATTCTGACTGGTTGGCATGGAACGGAAATGATATGGAAGCGTTGGTTGAATTAAAAGCTGCAGAAAAAATAAATTCAATTCGTATTGGCTTTTATAAAAATGAATTGGAACATATTTACCTTCCAGCAAAGGTGGAAGTATATTACTCTGCTGATAATTTAAACTACCAATTAGTAGATGTTAATCCAATAATAACAGGTAAAGATGGCAGATACGAATACAATTTTGAGATAAAAAATAATGATTGTAAATTTATAAAAGTAAAAGCTGCTATTGCACCTGCACTTAATGGAGACAGTCAAAAATCATTGCAAACTCCATGGCTTTTTACCGATGAAATTGAAGTTGAATAATACCGATGTGAAATAAGTAATGATTCAAATTTGTTATAAAGCATTTGTACCAAACTACTTTCTAATCGGCATTTACTAACGTAAGATTTATAAGATATTGACATAATTCATAAATCACATTCGTATAACAAATCTGATAACATTTTCTATATCGGGATTAACCCAACTAAAGCAAGTAGTTCGATTTTCCAAATCTCCTATTGCTTAATTCCATCTAACTACATTTTAACTACCTG
>JBILUU010000272.1:0-4412 GCA_044370815.1 Bacteroidia bacterium | reverse complement strand
GGAACGCCATTACCTAACATCTCTCCTACTGCTTTCTTGGTTGATGAATGTGAAAACATTTATGTTTCCGGTTGGGGCGGACAATGTATTCCCTATGGCAATACAGGCACTACCAGTGGACTACCGGTAACACCTAATGCCATTAAGAGCACTACCGATGGCTGCGACTTTTACTTTTTTGTGTTGAAAAAAGATGCACTTTCACTTTGGTATGCCAGTTATTATGGCGGCAATGCAGGCACCCAAGAACATGTTGATGGCGGCACAAGTCGCTTCGACAAGAAGGGTGTGGTTTATCAATCGGTTTGTGCCGGATGCGGAGGACAAGATAATTTCCCAACAACTCCTGGAGTATACTCTTCAACAAATAACAGCTCTAACTGCAATATAGCTATCATCAAAATTGATTTTCAATTGCTCGATTTAGATGCAGAGGTAACCGCTGCTCCTACCGATACGGCATGCAGTAATTATCCAATTTCGTTCAACAACAACAGTACCGGAGCCACCTATTTTATTTGGGATTTTGGTGATGGTTCTCCACTGTCCAATACTCCAAACCCAAGTCATATTTACAATGCCTCGGGGATTTATACAGTAACCCTCATTGCCATCGATTCTACTAGTTGCAACTTTGCCGATACTTCAATTTTAGATATCACGGTTATCATTGAACCCATATCAGGACTAATGGAAGATACCGTTATTTGCGGCCCTGCAAATATTCCGTTGAATGCAGGCAATGCCGGCTTTACCTACCTTTGGAACACTGGTGAAACAACGCCTGTGATCATTGCCGGCAACCCCGGTACTTATTCTGTAAACATCAGTAATGGCTATTGCACTATTTCGGATACAACCAATATTTTGTTGGTTAGTTTGCCACCCGTGGGCAATGATACCGCAGTTTGTAAAAACGATCCTATTGTATTGAATGCAGGTAATCCGGGATGTAATTATTTATGGAACACAGGTGCAACTACTCAAACCATTGAGGTCCCCTACTCGGGAACCTATTGGGTAATGGTAACTGCGGGAAATTGTGTCAAAATTGACTCAGTGAATATTACGTATCTCCCCCTACCTGCATTTAGTTTAGGAGGCGATACCATTATTTGTCCGGGTGATAGTATATTACTCAGTTCAGCAAACAATGCTGTGAGTTATCTCTGGAGTAATGGAACTACCAATCAATATAATATGGTAAACGAAAGTGGTATTTATTGGGCAGAGGCCTATAGCGCGCAATGCAGCTATAAAGACAGTATCAAAATTGAATACTATCATCAACCCTATTTAGGTGTTGATACCGTATTATGCAGCAATACTTTGTTTAAACTTGATTTAAGTTTTGCCGATCCGGGTGGCACTTACCTTTGGAACACAGGAGCCACCACTTCGTTTTTAAATGTGTATGAGCCCGGTGTTTACTCCGTTATACTTACTTACAATGAAACATGTCAAATGTTTGATACCATAGTTGTGAACCCGCTTGATGATGACCCGCCATTATTTATTCCTAATAGTTTCACTCCTAATGGCGATGGACTTAATGAATTATTCAATCCAGTTGGTAATAATGATAACATTATTGAGTTTTATTTTGCTGTTTACAATCGTTGGGGAGAACTGATATTTGAAACACGCGACAGAAACAAAGGATGGGACGGAACCATGAATAATCAAAACGTTCAAATAGGCGTATACGTATACAAAATTGACTACAGCAGCTATTGCTCACCAGATAAAACAATCAACAAATTTGGTCACATTGTATTGTTGCGTTAATTCGTCATCTTTATCCATCCAAAAAATCCAAGGCATAACTTTTGTGATACAACAGTTTCGTATGATATTATCCCGTAACATGTTTTTACCTATTGCAAGAAAAGTGCTTTTTTTATTTGCTTTGCTTTTTTCTGCATTGACCATGGCGCAGGTGCAAATTGAAATTAAAATTCCCGACTATGCCTTGCAAGAAGTACGTGTATTTGAATTTGAAGACTATTACACCAATAAAGAAAAACTCATTCAATTATTAAGCACTGACAAAGACGGTGTATGTATGCTAAATTTCAAAACATCTACCGTCAAAAAAATCTCCATCAAAACAAATCAAACAAGAGCTTTCTTTTATGCCGAGCCCGACTCAATGTATCACTTACAACTAGGAAAACCTGATACCAATGCCGTTCAAACCTTGGGATTAGAAATACCTGTGAGCATTTATTTTTCGAATAAGCAGGAGCATAGTTTGAATCATCAAATCATTTATTTTGAGCAATTAGTTTCAGAATTTTATGCCGCTAACAATATCTACTTTGCCAAACCGCGCATACTTCAAAAAGAACTACTCAACTTTAAAAACGAAATTTTAAAGAAAGAATTCCCTAATCCCTCTGCTTTTTTAAAAACGTACATCGACTATAGTATTGCTACCATAGAAGAAACCATTTTTATGAATGATGCTTACCAGTTTAAAAAATATTTTTCAGGAAGCATTCAATATCATCATCCTATTTATATGCAATATTTTGCTACATTTTATAAGCAATATTTGAAACAAATTTCGTTGAAGACAAAAGGTGAAAAATTGACATATGAAATAAATGAAATGCACAGCTATGAAAAAGCCATGAATACAATTTTAAAAGCTGATACACTACTCAAAAATGATACTTTACGTGAATTAATTTTACTCACCGGACTCAGAGAATGGTATTATCTAAAAGACAATAACAGAAACAACATTAGCATGCTTATGAACTTTATTGCGCTAAAAGGATTGAGTAAAGAAAACAGAACTATTGCAAAAAATTTATTAGATGACATCAGCATATTAGAGGTTGGGAAAGCGGCTCCTGAGTTGGAGTTGAATCATTCCAAATATAAAAGCTTAACCGACTTAAAAGGCAACTATGTTTATATCAATTTCTGGGCAACATGGAATGTTGAATCATTGCAGGAATTGAAATACATACAAAAACTAGATCAGAAATATGGCAACAGAGTAATCTTTATCAGTATTGCAACCGGTGAAAATTTACAAGAAGAAAAAAAACATTTCTCAAATAATAAATACAATTGGATCCTGCTTCACGATACCGATAAAAGGATAAGAAATGAATATCAAATTAAAAGTATTCCGCACTACGTTTTACTCGATACTGAGGGTGATATAATAAAGGGCAATGCACCGGCTCCAAGCAATAATATGGATCATTTTTTGAAACAGCTTATTCGTAAAAAATAACTACAATGATTTTATAAAAAATCGGGTGAGTACATCTCTCACCGAAGCATAACTCTCATCAACAATGTGCAACACATCAGTTACCGTCATCCATATGGCCTCGGTAATACCTTCAATAGTTTGAGGTTTTAATGTTGTCTCGCTATCATTGCAACGCATAGCATACCAGTGAGAAATTTTAAGTATTGTTTGGTTATTTAATGTGTAAATATGATAAGTGTTACACAACTTAGCGGTGATTGAAAGCTCTTTTACGCCACATTCTTCCATTACCTCGCGTAATGCGGCTTCTTCAGTGCTTTCACCATCTTCTATTTTACCTTTTGGCAAATCCCATTTCCCTTTCCGAAAGATAAGTAGGGCATGTGCTGCTTTATTGGTAACCAATCCACCAGCCGCATGAATAATGGTATACTTTGATGAGAAAGACTCCCAAATAAGCTGTGGATTTTGACCATACACATATAATGTTTCTATGCTATTAACAGTTAGCAACAACTGCACCAAATCACCTAAAATTTTATCATTATCAAAAGCAGCAAATAAGGTGTTGTGATCCTTGAAACTGAGATCAGCTTCATCAGCAATAATTACTTTCTTGTTATCAAAATAAATTTTGTAAAACTCCATTTCATTTTATCAACATACAAATCTATAAAATTTAGCTTTGCCAAGGTGCTGCATTAGAAAAATTAATGTAGGTTTGAAGCATGATTTTTGACAAAAATATAGCTAAAGAAGTTGCCTTGCTTTTACTTGACGCAAAAGCTATAAAGCTGCAACCAAACAACCCTTTTACGTGGGCTTCGGGTTGGAAAAGCCCTATTTATTGCGACAATAGAGTAACGCTGTCGTTTCCATCGGCAAGAAAAACAATTGCAAAGAGTTTTGCTGCGCTTGCAAGAAAACATTATGCCGAAGCCAACTTAATTGCCGGTGTGGCTACCGGTGCTATTGCACACGGAATTCTTGTTGCCGAAGAATTACAACTTCCTTTTGCCTATGTGAGAGCTGCTGCCAAGGAACATGGACTGGGCAATATGATTGAGGGCAAAGTGAATGCAGGCGATAAGGTACTTGTGATTGAAGATTTGATAAGTACCGGTATGAGCAGCTTAAAAGCGGTAGATGCATTAAGAGCAGCGCGCGCTGATGTTTT
>JBILUU010000271.1:0-4414 GCA_044370815.1 Bacteroidia bacterium | reverse complement strand
GTTCGTATTAATGACATGCCAATCAGCCGCCTTACTCGCTCAGTTTCCGGGAGCAGCCGGCACAGTTGGCAGCACAGCCATTCACAAGGATAGCAGTATTTTTACAGCTTGGGCCACAAATTGTATAGTTATGCGTGGCCCGCAGGATATTGCAGACACTTCGCTCGGATATGCATCAGCAGGTATAGAAAGTATGGCTGTTGGACAAGCTGACGGTGCGCAAGTGGTAAGTTTGGGTGATGGCGGATATGCTGTTGCCACCTTTGAACGACCCGTTGCAAACGGACCGGGATTTGACTTTGCTGTTTTTGAAAATGGATTTATTGATGAGTTTTTAGAATTAGGGTTTGTTGAAGTAAGCAGTGACGGCCTCAACTTTTATAGATTCAAAGCTACATCCAATACACAAACAGATATACAAGTTGGACCGTTTGACTACAATGCCAACCCCACCCTCATGAACAATTTAGCAGGTAAATATAGAGCAATGTTCGGCACTCCTTTCGACCTCGAAGAGTTGAATAATACACCGGGTCTCAATGTAAATGCCATCACACATATCAAAGTTATTGATGTGGTTGGCAGTATCAACCCTATTTTTGGAAGTTATGATCAGTATAATCAACTCATCAATGAGCACTACCCTACTCCATTCCCTCAAGGCGGTTTCGATCTCGATGCTATTGGTGTAATACATCAGCAGCCCGCTTCTTTGCGCAAAAATGCTGATATATCAATCAATGTATTTCCCAATCCATTTGATGAATATATCAATTTGATTTCTGACCACAATATCATTTACATTGAAATAACCAATCATTTAGGGCACATGGTATATTCAAAAAACGGATCAAACATTCGAAAGCTATCTTTACCTTTTTTATCGAGAGGCATTTACTTTCTGAAAACAACAGACACCAAAGGAATAGCAGTAGTAACTAAATTGGTTAAACATTAGTTGGGTGATAAATCACAACCATTTTTTTCTTCTGAAATAATAGATCAAACTTAACATAATGCTCAGCATGATGATCCATGTTGCAGCATACCCGTATGGCGATTTTAATTCGGGCATATAATCGAAATTCATTCCATACACGCCAACAATAAACGTAACAGGAATAAAAAGTGTAGAAATAATGGTAAGCACCTTCATCACTTCATTGAGCTTGTTACTTAAACTCGATAGGTATAGATCCATGATGCCATTGATGAGATCACGATAATTTTCTATAGTCTCTATTACGCGCACAACGTGGTCGTGCACATCGCGCAAGTACAAATCGGTACTAGGTTTAATCAACTCCGTTTGACTACGTTCCATGGTTCCAATCATGTCTCTCATGGGCCATACCGCCTTTCGTAAATAAATCATTTCACGTTTCATGGTATGCAGTACTTGCATGGTATTGGGTTGAGGGCCGGCAATAAGTTGCTCATCAATCAACTCTATTTTATCTCCAACAATTTCCAAAATATTAAAGTAAGCATCTACTACAGCATCAATTAAAGCATAGCACAGGTAATCGGCACCAAACCTGCGCACCCTGCCTTTAGCTTCTTTCAACCTTTTCCTGATTGGAGAAAATGCATCCACACCCTGATTTTCTTGAAAGGTAATTACCAAATTACTTTTCAACACAATTGACAATTGTTCACTATGCAACTCTGTGTCATAGTTCAGCATTTTCATCATTACAACAATGTAACTCTCGTAATCCTCAAACTTTGCACGTTGATCGGTATTGGTTACATCCTCTAAGGTAAGCGGATGAATCTCATACATAATGCCTAACCGCTCAATAACCGAGGCGTCATGAATACCGTCAACATTGATCCAGGTAACCAAATTGCCGGTGGTATAATCCTTCAATTCACTAAGGTTATTGATAACCGTTTCCTGAATAAATGACTCATTAAATTGAATGATTGTGATCACAACTTTTTGTGCAATCAATGATGTATTGGCCTCAACAGTTCCGGGAGGTAAAAAAGATTTTTTACTTCTTTGTCGATTGATGAATGATATCTTCTTTCTTTTGGCCATAATAAACCCGAGTTTTAAGCGAGGTAAAGTTAATTATTTGTGTGATTGCACGCGCTGAGTTAAAAAAATTGCGTGCATCTTTGCAGCATGAATATTTCATTCAATCAGATAGCGCAAGAAGATATAGGTAAAATTGTGCATGCAATTATCGATCGTATTCCACCTAGTAAAATAATTATATTCGAGGGTAAGTTAGGCAGTGGTAAAACAACTCTTATTAGCCAAATTTGCCAGCATTGTGGTGTAACAGATCGTATCAGCAGCCCTACATTTGGGTTGGTGAATGAATATTTATCAAGCAATCAAACTGCCATTTATCATTTCGATTTTTATCGTATCAATAGCATTGATGAAGCATTTGACATTGGAGCAGAAGAATATTTTTACTCAGGAAATTTATGTTTAATTGAATGGGCAGATCGGGTACTCGAATTGTTGCCGGCCAACTATTTAAAAGTTAGCATCACTTACAACAGTGGCGCAAGAAACTATCAATTAGAAATGAAATAGCAAATCTGCTCACATAATTTTTAAATTAGCAGAAAAATAACTTAATTTTGTAGACACTATTCTCTTAAAATACATCCCTCAATGATTACATCAAAGGAAGTGCTTGTTTCTCTTCAAAAACAAGGTGGCTTAATGCCTCAGGAAGAAATGCTTGAAGTTTCGCGAAAAAAAGGTTCACTTTATATTGGCGTACCCAAAGAAACGTATTTCCAAGAAAATAGGATATGCCTAGTTCCTGAAGCGGTAGCTTTGTTGGTAAGTAATGGGCATCAAGTGGTGATTGAAACCAACGCAGGGAAAGCTGCCAACTTTGAAGATAAAGATTACAGCGAGGCCGGAGCTAAAATTGCGTATACAGCCAAGGAAGTTTATGAAGCCGATATCATTCTAAAGGTTGCTCCTCCCTCGGAGGAAGAGATCGAGATGTTGGGGCGCAAGCAAACTTTATTCTCGGCCCTCCAAATGACGGTTCAAAGCGATAATTATGTAAAGCAGTTGATGAACAAAAAGGTTACCGCCATTGCATATGACTACATCAAAGATGAAGACGGTATTTATCCGATCATTCGTTCAATGAGTGAAATTGCAGGAAACACCTCTATTCTCATTGCAGCAGAATATTTAAGCAACATCAACAATGGAAATGGCAGTATGTTTGGCGGAATCACCGGCACATCACCTACCGAGGTAGTGATTTTGGGTGCAGGTACAGTGGGTGAGTTTGCTACACGTGCCGCACTTGGTTTGGGAGCTATGGTAAAAATATTCGACAATTCGGTTTATCGCCTCAGACGCTTACAAAGTGATTTGGCCACACGCGTATTTACCTCGGTACTTCAACCTAAGGTTTTAGCAAAAGCGCTTAAAACAGCCGATGTAGTGATAGGCGCTATCAGAGCTCCAAAAGGAAGAACACCTTGTGTGGTTACTGAAGAAATGGTAAGCGAAATGAAATATGGCTCGGTGGTTATTGACATTAGCATTGATCAGGGTGGGTGCTTCGAAACTTCTCGAGTAACCAATCATACCAATCCGGTATTCAGAACACATGGGGTAATTCATTATTGCGTACCTAACATACCTTCAAGGGTGTCTCGCACCGCATCATACGCACTCAGTAATGTGCTTACACCTATTTTAGTGAATATTGGCGATGAAGGTGGTGTTGAAAATTTATTGCGCAGCAATAGCGGTGTTCGACACGGAGTTTATATATACAATGGCATACTTACCAATCAGTTTTTAGGTGAAACCTTCAAACTTCCGTACAAGGATATTGACTTATTAATGGCTGCATTTTAATTTATTGTTATGAGTTTTTCTAGAAGATTACGCCTCTTTTTGTTTGGTGTTGTATTAGGTTCGGTATTGATGTATTTTTGGGTATTGAAGGACAAAAATATTTATAAAATGCCCAAAGGTGTGATTAGGGAAAAGTTGGCCAAAATGCCTTTAAAGATGACCACAAAGGCCAGCTGTCAGCTTGCTTGTATGCAAATTGATACGGCTTCTTTAAGAAAAGCATGGAAAGAGGCCGGCATTGATTTTGGCTTAAGTAAAACCAACAATAAGCCGTGCCCTACGTATTATATTTCCTTTGATCCTGCCTTTAAAAATATAAAAGCACTGAATTGTACTATTTGCGAAGATTTTGCGGTACTTGAAAATGTAATCGAACCAGTTGATACTTGCGCTTGCAAATAGTTAAAACACTGATTAAAGTAATCCCAAAAAGAGCATTCAAGTTAAACCCAAATTCCGCATTAGAAAATGCGGAATCGCTAAAACAGCTGTAATTCAATCCATTGGTTCAATGGATTGAAAACACCTGCTAAGCGGGATTGCCCTCATAAAATC
>JBILUU010000270.1:0-4423 GCA_044370815.1 Bacteroidia bacterium | reverse complement strand
TTCAGAATAAATTTGTCCGGGTTTAATTAAACTAAGTACGGTATCACTTAAAATAATTGGTTTGAGCAGGGTATCGTAGATATCAAAAGTAACTTTATTGATGATATACGGCTTGCCTGCCACAATTTTATAATTGACAGTTGCTTTTTTATCTTTGAAAATAGTGGTATCTTTTACATTCGCTTTAAAATAGCCGTTTTTGATGAGATATAACTGCAATTGTGCAGCCGATCTTTTAGTTAAAACAGTATCAAGAATAAGAGGAGGTTCACCAACCGTATTTTCGAGCCACCTCCTAAAGCGCTTCGTAGTATCGCTATGTGCATAATTATATATACCCAAATGAAAGCGAATCAACCCAAGGATTTTCCTATTTGGCTTTTGCTTCACTATTGCCATCATGTCATCCTTATCAAGGTTTAAGTTCTTGGTTTTAATTGCCATATTATCGAGCAGGTATTGCCCATTGGGCACATAGCGCGTGGGTTTACAAGCCCAAAAAAGGGTTGAAAGTAATATAAATAATATAGCAGAGGTTTTACGGTTCAGGGCTTAGCTTTCTTAGTAATGTTATGCAAAATTACGGTTAGTAGTTTAACCAATAATTAGGCAGTTGTATTTTTATTCACAATTTTTGCGATTAGTTTTGCGCACTAATATAACACAATTGAACAAATATTATTTTTCGGCACTTTCTGCTTTTATTATATGGGGATTTATTAGTTTACTTTTAAAACCCATGCATATTTATGCGGCAATGGATATTTTGTTTTACCGCGTATTTATAGGTGCAGGGATTATGACTAGCATTTTGTTTTTTACCAATCCCAGAATGCGTATTGAAAACATCAAAACCTTTAAAAATTTAGCTGCAGCAGACCAAAAAAAAACCTTAGTCAACACGCTGGTAGGAGGTGCACTACTTGCTTTCAATTGGTTTTTTTTTATTTATGCCATGAATAATATCAGTATTAAAGCTGCCTCCTATGCCTATCTTATATGCCCAATTATAACTACTGTGCTTGCCTATTTTATACTTAAGGAAAAACTAACTCAACAACAATGGTTAGCGGTTTTGATTAGTTTTTTCAGCTGCTGCATTTTGGCTTTTAATCATCTGATTGACCTTGCTTACAGTCTTATTGTGGCCATGTCATATGCCTTGTATTTGATAACACAGAGAAACAATAACATGTTGGAAAAATTTTTCATTTTATCGCTTCAAATGATTTTTGCCGCTTTATTTTTACTTCTACTTTTTCCATTCTTTTCAACTCAAACAGCATACGATAGCAACTTTTATTGGCAGGTGTTTTTATTGGCTGTTATATTTACAATTGTTCCGCTTTGGCTGAACCTATATGCCTTAAAAGGAGTTAATTCGTCAAGTATGGGCATACTTTTATATATCAATCCAATATTGAATTTTATGATTGCTGCACTGGTATTTGATGAGCCCACAGAACTTACACAAATCATGGGTTATGTGGTGATATTTTTAAGTATTATACTTTTTAATTGGGCAAGATTAAAAGCTATGTTTACCAAATAAATTATTGCTCCAATAATTGAATGGTCATGGCGGTCATTACAGCAGGCGAATCCTTCAAAACATTTTCATCGATATTAAAATCAGATGTATGCACATTGTGTTGTGATTGAGCAGCCTCATTTCCGGTTCCTAATCGGTAAAAGCAAACCGGCTTTTGCTGACTAAAATAAGCAAAGTCTTCCGCTGTCATGCGGTGGGGTAAATCAATAATATTGGCATCTCCAATGATTTCGGATGCCGCTTGCATGCATGTTTCAGTTACTTGTTCATCGTTCACCAAACAGGGGTATCCACGATTGATGTTGAGCTCATAACTTCCTTGCATTTCTGTGGTAATGTGTTTTACAATTTCGGCAATTTTACTGTGGGCTAGCGCTCTCCACTCCTCATTGAGTGTTCTGAATGTACCAGCGAGCTTTACCTCTGAAGGAATAACATTTGTGGCTCCCAAACCTTCTATTTTTCCGAAAGCCAATACCGTAGGAATCTGATTAATATTTTCAGATTTATTAATCATGAAAAAATCATGCAATTTGCTGATCAACGCGCTTGAAATGAGCAGTGGATTGATATAAGTATCGGGCATGGCTGCATGACCACCTTTACCTTTAATGGTGATGTATATTTCATCTGTTGAGGCCATAAAAAGACCTTTTCTAAACCCAATTTTTCCTGAAGGAATTTGTGGGGTAACATGCTGTGCTATGAGACAATCTACCTCAGGGTTTAGCAGTACACCTTCGTTTATAAGCAGCGAAGCACCACCCGGAAGCAATTCTTCACCAGGTTGAAAAATAAATTTGATATTACCTGCAATGCGCTCCTTTAGGTTCATGCATATTTTAGCAACAGTCAATAAAATAGCGGTATGCACATCGTGACCGCAGGCATGCATCACACCTGCATTCACCGACTTATAGTGAACATTATTTGTTTCATAAATAGGAAGTGCATCTAGGTCTGCTCGCAAGCCAACCACCTTACCTTTAGTTCCGGGATGATGCAATAAGGCAACTACACCGGTATTAGCCATTCTGCTGATATGAGTAAAACCGGCATCTCTCAATTTCTGCTCTACAAAATCGGCAGTTTTGTATTCTTTGAAAGATAACTCGGGATGTTGATGTAAATGATGTCTTGTGCTAACTGTTTCTTGAAAATAATCTTTTGACAGTTGCAAAATTTGGTGCAGAAGCATCTCTTTCATTTTCCAAAAATCATTTTCAATGAAATAATCAAAAAGATAATCCCAAACACTTTTGTGATTGTTGCTTTATCGATACTGATTGCCAATTTAGAACCGAAGTAACTGCCAATAATAAAGGTGCTACAGATGAAAGCAGCTGTTTTCATATCCACAAAACCTTTGTTGTAGTAATTCATCACACCTAAAATACCGATTGGAAACAAAAACATGAACAATGCAGTTCCTTGTGCGGTATGCTGTTCAAATCCTAAAAAATAAACAAGCATTGGAACAATAATAATTCCACCACCAATGCCAACCATTCCGCTCAAAAATCCGGCACAAATACCGATGAGTAATAATATTGATATTTGATAAATTGTCATTAAAAATCTAGAGCAAGAGATAAATAAAAGACACGAGGTTTTATTTCACGATCATCAACACCCCAAGCCCAGTCAACCCTTACAAAATAACCCAAAATTTTGCCACGCATTCCCCATCCGTAGCCACCAACCAAAGGTTCCTGCTGACGCTTAATGATTACAGTTACAGGCTTTTGGCTTATTGTTTGGATGTTATATGAGTTATCGCCTTGGTATGGTGAGGTGCCTGTCCATGCAGAACCAATATCACCAAATGCCACTAGCTGAAATGAGCTAAGGAATTCGTTTTTGATTGGTCGATTGAATAAATAAGAAAATACAGGCCAACGTATCTCTGAGTTAAGCACAGCAAAACTATTTCCGTTTCTGATATTTTGTGAAAAACCACGCAAGTTGGAGGCAAGCGCTTGGTAGGCATAATTTTGGTCTCTAGCCACTGGCACATCTGAGTTGAAGGTAGGTGTAGAACTGAAATTAATCCAATTATCAACACTTCCTAAATAATAAACCAACTTTTGTGAACCACCACTCGTGCTAGCTGCAAAGCGATTTGCCCAAACCAAATTTCTATGAATCTTGATGTAATGTCTGAAATCCATACCTACCACCGCAATATTTTTACTCGACTCATCAATACGATTCATATACTCGGCAAAAATTTTGTAACGTGTTCCAAAAAGCACGTTCACACCTTTGGATCTGGTATTGTCATACACGTATTCCAATTTTGCGATACCCCAAAATTGCAACTCAGGTTGTTTTTGTAAACTGTTTAAATCAGTGGAGAGAAATGTACTTCTGTCACTTCTGCCTGTCATTGATCCGCGAATAGAGGATAACTCATTTAGCGGATATCTAACACTGTATCTAATTTGATGCGACAATTGTTTGGGTGCACCAAACGCATCAGTATTTGGAAAGCTTTGTCTGTAAAACAACCATTGCTTGTCCATTCTTCCTGCACGATTTTCGGTGCTTAAAAAAACCTCGTTACTCTTGAGGTCTAGCCCTAATTTAAAGCCACCAACAATTCTATGATCTTCAAATACATCACTTGCTCCTATCTTGATTAATCCGTTTACACCGGGATTAAAAATTACAGCACTTCCTGTAAAGGGCTGGTAACCGTTATTTAAAAATGTATTGTCAAATTGTGTTACCAACTGATCGATTGAATAAGTTCTCAAATAATTTCTTTGCTTGGGTATAACAAAAGTCTCTTCGGTTATACCTGTCCCTATTTTTGCAGATTCAAAACTTTTCATGCTGAGCGTGTCAGGCATTTTCTTTGATACAGAT
>JBILUU010000269.1:0-4440 GCA_044370815.1 Bacteroidia bacterium | reverse complement strand
GGAAAGAGACATGCTGAAATGATTAAAAGACATGATGAAGCGCAGCTTACAGCGATTTGCGATGTGAGACCTATTGAAGATACTGATGCTGAAAAATTTGGTGTTCCATACTTCAAACAAGTGGAAGATTTGTTTAATTCAGGAATAGATTTTGATGTGGTAAACATATGTACTCCCAACGGATTACATGCGCAGCACTCCTTACTGGCACTTGAAAATAAAAAGCATATTGTTTGCGAAAAGCCCATGGCACTGCATAAGCACGACTGTGAAGCAATCATATATAAGGCCTTGCAGATGCATAAAAATGTTTTCTGTGTGATGCAAAATCGCTATTCACCTCCTTCGGCTTGGATTAAGGATGTTGTGGAAAAAAAGATTATTGGTGATGTATATATGGTGCAACTCAATTGCTATTGGAACCGTGACGAACGGTATTATAAAAAAGGTGGTTGGAAAGGCACCGAAGATCTTGATGGTGGTACATTATTTACTCAGTTCTCTCACTTCATCGACATCATGTATTGGCTATTTGGTGATATTAAAGATATTCAAGCTAAGTTTAGTGATTTTAACCATCAAAGCCTTACCACCTTTGAAGACAGCGGTTTTGTGAACTTTAACTTTATCAATGGCGGGATGGGCGCCATTAATTACTCCACATCAGTTTGGGATACCAACCTCGAAAGCTCGCTTACCGTCATAGGCAGTAAAGGAAGCGTAAAGATTGGTGGACAATACATGGACAAGGTGGAGTACTGTCATATAAAGGACTATCAAATGCCGGAGCTCGCGCCAACAAATCCTGCAAATGACTACGGTGCTTATAAAGGTTCAGCCAATAATCATGGTTTTATAATTGACAATGTTGTTGATACGCTAAAAGGAAGAACAACCATTACCACCAATGCGTTGGAGGGATTGAAAATTGTAGACATCATTGAGCGTATCTACAATTTAAGAAATAACGGTAATAAATCTTAAGCCAAGCGGGCTTATCTTTTTGAAATTTTATTGTTAGAAATGCCTCTTTGAAGATTACATTTAAAGCGACCTTCCATGAAGTTTCTTTTCTTGAGATGTTTGGTTTTTCGTCCTTGAACGCGTTCCCGCCACATTCTGAAAGAACTCGCTCGCATGTGTTTACGCATAATTTTTATAACCTCTTGTTCTGCAATACCAAACTGCGCATTAATTGCATCAAAAGGAGTGCGGTCTTCCCAAGCCATCTCAATAATCCTTTCTATATCAAGTGTCGTAAGTATGGGCTCGGTTTCATCAGTGTTTACTTTATCGGCTTGCTGATAAGCCCACACAGAAGGCAAGCCGCTATATTCACAATGTAAGTTTTTTGATGTAGTCTCCAATTTTTTTATACCTTGACCTATTATAACTTTTTTAAGCGACTTTCCATATAACATCAACCTGCTGTTTTTGTTCGTTTCACACCCAATGTGTTTGTAATACCTTACACATTTTAAACCCGAATTAATCAGTAGAAGTTACGCATGTAACGCACTAGTGATTTTATGAGGGTAATCCCGCTTAGCAGGTGTTTTCAATCCATTGAATCAATGGATTGAATTACAGCTGTTTTAGCGATTCCGCATTTTCTAATGCGGAATTTGGGTTGAATAAGTACATCGATTTTGGGATAATAAATACTGAATGGAAATAAGTTTGTACAAACGCTATAAAACATTGTGAATTATTTAATAAGTAGGTTTGTGTCCTTCCAGGAAGTAACATGCATCCCATTCTTCTTGTAGCTATAATCACCTGTATATATCAAATTTTTCTTGGCTACATGGCTTCCCTCAAGTGCCGAAAAATAATTAATGCCTTTAAAGAAGTCATCTTTAATTGTTTCAGTTATTTTAACTTCAGTAATGCTCAACCTGTCATCAAGGTATGTTAGTAAATCTACTTCATGTCCTGATGAGTCTCGCCAAAAACTAAAATCAGCATGAAGGTATTGATGTTCGTTTTGTTTAATTAGTTCAGATAACGCAAAGTTTTCAAAAATACTGCCTTTAAGCGGGTGCATAGATATTCCTGAGGCCAGCGTTATTTTAAGCAGATGGCACAATAAGCCGGTGTCATAAAAATAAAGCTTGGGAGTTTTAATCACACGTTTGTTGAAATTGGCGTAGTGAGGTTGAAGTAAATAAATAATATAGCTACTTTCAAGCACCGAAATCCATGCTTTTGCAGTTGGTTGAGATATGCCGCAATCGTTAGCAAGTGAATTTAGATTCAACAACTGACCACATCTCGCTGCACAAAGACTTAAAAATTTCCTGAATTGCCTCAAATCCCTTACTTCTAGCAATTGTTTAAGATCTTTTTCAACATAGGTTTGAATGTAATTCGAAAAAAAAACTTTAGGCGTGATAGCCCTATTGTATAAGGCAGGATAGCAGCCCTTCACCAATAATTCTAAATAATCATCTGTTAAAAGACCCGATTGTTTTAACTCTCTTAAATCATAGGGTAGTAGTTTAAATAAGGCAACTCTTCCGGCTAAACTTTGCGTGATGTTTTCCATCAGCTGAAAGTTTTGAGAGCCCGATAGAATATACTGTCCCATTTTTCCGGTGGCATCTACCTTTGCTTGAATAAAAGAAAAAAGCAAAGGGGTTTGCTGAACTTCATCAAGTATTAATTTGCCGGGATAGGATAAAAAAAATTCTTTAGGCGAATTCAATGCAAATTCACGCAACAAAGGATCCTCCAAATTCAAATAAGTGTAATCAGGAAGCATGTTTTTTAGCATAGTTGTTTTTCCAGATTGCCTAGGCCCTGTGACAGCAATCACAGGGTATTTTTTTGAGTAATAACGGATTGAACTTTCTATGGTTCTGTGAATTGATTTCATAACCTCTTATTTGTGCCTCAAAAGTACTAATAATTTTGAAATAACATGACTTTAATTTTGAAATAACATGACTTGAATTTTGAAATAACATGACTTGAATTTTGAAATAACATAGATTTAAAATCGAAAAAAACATAGCACGAAATTTGAAATTACATCATTTGAATTTTGAAATTACATCATTTGAATATTGAAATAACATGACTTGAATTTAGAAATAACATAGCATGAATTTTGAAATAACATGACTTGATTTGGATGTTGAAACGCATTAAATCCACATTCCGCATCGAGAAATGCGGCATCACTAAAACACCTGTTAAGCGGAATTACTCTCATAATACCAATTGCATTTATTTTTTAGGCCTAAGATTTAATAAGTAAAATTTTGAAGATGGAGTCAGAGATTGTAAACTTAGCAGACAGCTAATACCTTTACTTATTTCAAATTAGTCCATGATTTTTCGGTATACGCTCAAAATCGAGAACAAAATATCAAGAATTTTATATGAAAGATTCGACTGCATTGTATTTACTTTTAGTATTGCTGGCTATGGCGAATTTAGCCTATGGCTCAAAGATGTTTAAAAGCTACTTTAACGATTCCGCATTTATGATGCGATTAATTAGTGGCTATGTTCATTTACATCTGTTTGAGGCGCTACTGTTTTGTTAGCAATTTTACAATAACTCAATGCGTGCTTTTTATATTTTTGACCAAAATGTTTTTTATGCCATTATTCCCGATATTAGATAAGAAAGATACGCGCTCAGGTTTTGGCGCTGGTTTGTTAGAGTTAGGAAAAACCAACCCAAACGTTGTTGCCCTATGTGCCGACCTTACCGGGTCATTAAAAATGGATGCTTTCGCAAAGGAATTTCCCGATCGATTTTTTCAGGTGGGTATTGCAGAAGCAAATATGATGGGCATTGCTGCGGGCCTCACCGTAGGTGGTAAAATTCCGTTTACCGGTACTTTCGCTAATTTTTCCACAGGCCGCGTATACGACCAAATCAGACAAAGCATTGCTTACTCTGATAAAAATGTAAAGATTTGTGCTTCTCATGCAGGTCTAACACTGGGTGAAGATGGTGCCACTCATCAAATTTTGGAAGATATTGGACTAATGAAAATGTTGCCGGGGATGACAGTAATCAACACGTGCGACTATAATCAAACGAAAGCAGCAACCATTGCCATAGCTGCGCATCATGGCCCTGTTTATTTGAGGTTTGGAAGGCCTGTTGTTCCTAATTTTATGCCCGCAGATATGAATTTTGAAATCGGTAAAGCACTTACTCTGTGTGATGGTTCAGATGTGAGTATTTTTGCAACCGGACATTTGGTGTGGCAAGCCCTTGTTGCACAAGAGGTTTTGAAAGAAAAAGGAGTCAATGCTGAAATAATAAATATACATACCATTAAACCTTTTGACGTGAATGCAGTCATAGCTTCTGTTAAGAAAACAGGATGTGCCGTAACAGCCGAAGAACATCAGTTTAATGGAGGGTTGGGAGACAGTGTGTCGCAAGCATTAACGCGATTTTTCCCCGCTCCGGTT
>JBILUU010000268.1:0-4450 GCA_044370815.1 Bacteroidia bacterium | reverse complement strand
TAATTTTATAGAGGTGATTGACTTTAGGATGCTTTTCTTGAAGCGGCCGGAGGCCGTTTGGTATACTCACTCGCGGGACGCGAGCGAGGGCGCAGAGTTCTCAAAGTAAAATAACATCCATTTTCAAATTAAATCATTTTCAAATTTTCAAATTGTTTCATCAGCTCATCCGCTAATCGATTCATCAGCTAATTAAAATTGGCACATTGGCACATTGGAAAAATTCCCATCAGCTTTAGATTGAATTAAAATAGACTTGAGTAAATTGCGTATGCTTAATCTGGGTTAAATATGCACTATGCCTTTAAAACAATTATATTTTTACCCAACCCTTTTGCAGAATTAAAAATAAGTTGGTTATTTGTATAAATTTAAAAACAATTATATGATCATTGAAAAAAACAAGGTAGTTTCTGTAAACTACTCTTTGACTGTTTATGAAACGGAAGGCGGAGCAGAAACGCTTGTAGAGGAAACAAGTATTGAAAATCCATTTGTATTTTTATACGGAAATGGCGATTTACTTGAGGATTTTGAAACAGCATTGAACAGCAAGACAAAAGGCGACAAGTTTGATTTTAGAATCAACTGTGAAAGAGGTTACGGGGTTGTTCACCACGATCATATTGTGAATGTTCCCATAGAAGCTTTTAAAGATGAAGAAGGAAATATGGATGATGAGATGGTGGCTGTTGGTAATACACTTCCAATGCACGATCAGGAAGGGAATCGCATGCAGGGGCTTGTGGTTGAAATAACAGATACATTTGTAAAAATGGATTTCAATCATCCACTTGCCGGTAAGCATCTACACTTTACAGGTGAAGTGATTGAAGTGCGTCCGGCAACGCTTGAGGAACTAAGCCACGGACATGTGCATGGTCCGGGTGGGCATCATCACTAAATCTTTTTATGTTTAACCGTGTTTTGCGGTTTATTATATGTTGACCGATAAGGTTGGCACTTGGTGTTTGTACTATTTTTTTAATGATTGAATAAAACCATTAAGAAGCAGATCATGATTAAGGCGCTCAAAGATTTTTTTACTTTCGAAAAAAGAGGTCTTAAAGGAGTGGTAATACTTTCGGTAATGTTGTGCTTGCAATTGCTTATCTTATGGCTGCTTAACTATTACCATCCGCACAAGGAGGTAAAACCTAATTTGGTTACGGTTGACCCCGCATTGTTGGATAGTTTGGAGTTATATAGCCAGCGATCTTATGAGCCGGCCGCCTCAGAGGTTTACAATGAGGATGTGGTGAACATACATCAATATAAACAGAAAGCACAACGTTTTTCATTCAACCCAAACACCGTTAGCAATGAGCAATGGGAACAGCTCGGATTAAGTAAGTACCAGGTTAAATCGGTCAGAAAATACATCGATCGGGGAGGGCGTTTTAAAAAACCTGAGGATGTATTAAAAATTAAGGTTGTAAACCCTGAGCTTTGGAAAGACCTGATTCCGTACATAGAAATTCCTCATGGTGAAAACACTTTGGCTTCAAAAAGCAAGGAACAATTGCAAACCGATAGTTTGGCAAACAACAAGAAGTTAAGAGAACTAGAGAGACAAAAGATGCTTGAGGAGCGTAAAAAGAACCTCATTTTTGACTTCAATACCTGCAATCGCTATAATCTTGAAATGCTCGATTTGCTAGACTCCCTTACAATCGAAAAAATAATGCGATATAAAAAAGCTATTGGTGGCTTTGTTTCGTTAAATCAACTTTATGAGATTGAACAAATTGACACCAACAATTTTACACAGTTAAAAAGTCACCTAACACTTGATTTGATGTCGCTTAGAACCATCAATATCAATACCTGCAACGCTTCACAGCTGAGCAAACATCCCTATGTTTCTTATAACACCGCTGTGGCATTAGTCAATTATCGCAAAACACATGGCAAATACGCACAACTTTCTGATTTGAAAAAGTGTATAGCAACTAATGAAGCACTTCTAAAAAAAATAGGCCCTTATCTTCGTTTTAATGATGACTGATGATGGTTTGATGCTAATCATTTAGGGCATAAACGATACTTCAATTGTCATTTAATTATCACATAAATTACACCAATAAATAACAATTCTTACAGTGGTAAATACTGATTAAAAATTTATAATGAAAAGGTTTCTGTAATGGTCCAATAAATTGAACTATAACAGGCACTCTATTGGTACTATACCTTAAAATCATGGACTGATTTTTAATAAATAAAGGTATGACATGGGAAATAACAAATTTTGGCTATTGCTTATTTCACATCGGTACTGCTGTCACTCAAACATTTTGAATGATTTAAGATTTTTTTCTTTGATTGTTTTAATCAAGTGTTACTTTTGCAGAAAATATTATTTAGAATGAGTTTAATTAACGTTGTTGTTGCCAATAGTAATTATCTTGCAGGAACTGCACTGAAGCATCTTATAGAGCAATTGCCAGACTTTAAACTGATTGCTTGGGTAGAACATCAAGAGATGCTGTTTGAAAAACTTAAACTCAATGAGGTGGACCTTTTGGTTATAGATTTTACTTCGGAGGGATTCAATACCGGCAGTATACAATGGGCCAAAAGAAATTTTCAGAAAATGAAAGTGTTGTCAATAGCACCAACATTGCAAAAAGATATTGTGCTAAGTTCCTTTAAGGCAGGAGCACAAAGCTATATCCTTAACGATTGCGGAAAAGATGAAATTGTTGAAGCGCTTTATAAAACTGCCGAGGGGCAGGACTTTCTCTGCGGAAAGGTGCTGCACGAATTACAAGTAGGATCTTGCGCAAATATAGCTCCCGTAAATGTTAGCTGCGAAGGAATTAATCTTACAGATAGAGAATTAGATATTGTTAAGCTCATTGCAGAAGGAAATTCTAACAAACAAATTGCTGATATTTTGTGCCTAAGCACCCACACAATTAATACCCACCGTAAAAATATCATGAATAAACTTGGCGTGAATAATACAGCCGGTTTGGTGATGTACGCGGTAAAGGAAAATCTGCTTGGTCCAAATAAGTTCCTTTTCTCTTCTCTCAACTAATCAAAAAAGTCGAAAAAGAACATAACCGCTGCTTGTTCTTTTCTCACTCCTTGTGCAGAGCCAATAAGACTGCCCTTCTTACGTATATCACCGTTACTTTCTATTTTTCCTACAAGGCTTCCGTTTATGCGTACATCGCCATTGCTCTCTACCTTCCCAATGAGCGAACCGTTTTTTCTAATATCTCCGTTGCTCTCAATTTTTCCTTTCAAACTGCCATTTACGCGGATATCACCATTTGATTCAAATTTACCCTTTAAACTTCCGTTGATGCGCACATCTCCATTCGACTCAACTTTGCCAAAAAGAGATCCGTTTTTACGCAAATCTTGTGCTTTAATGAATGTTGCTGTAAACAGACAAATACAAATACTGAAGATTAATTTTTTCATTTTTGCTAATTATAGGGGTTGATATCAAAGATAATTAATTAATTTATACCCAAATTAAGCAATAGGAGATTTGGAAAATCGAACTACTTGCTTTAGTTGGGTTAATCCCGATATAGAAAATGTTATTAGATTTGTAAAAATCTGATTTACAGTTTCTTTATCGTTTACGCATTTCTAATGCGTAATCTGGGTTCAAGTAGTATCGGCATTAACCATTGCATATTTATTTTTTAATTGGACTAAAAAATAAATGCAATTGGTATAAATTGTAAAGATTCTTTTAAATTTAACCCCTCAAAATTGGTCTCGTAGTTCAACGGATAGAATAGAAGTTTCCTAAACTTTTGATCCCAGTTCGATTCTGGGCGAGACTACCACTTATACCAATGTGATTTATAAATGATGTCGACAACTTCTAAATCTTACCTTGGTAAATGCCTTTCGAAAAAAGGTAGGGACAATTGCAGAGTAACAAATTTAGATCATTACTTATTTCACATTGGTATCAGGCAATTTTTAGGCCTAGTTCATTAGCAGAAAGCACCGTTGTGCTTTACTACAATATATTTACTTTTGGTATTAGATACTGCCCGCCTTCAAGAGTGCTTCCTCAATTTGTTTAATCAAAATATGAATCACTTTGATGTGAATTTCTTGTGCTCTGTCTGAATAGTTTGAGTGAGGTGCTCTGATTTCAATATCGGCTATGCTTGAAAGTGCTCCGCCATTTTTGCCTGTTAAAGCTACCACCGGCATTTTTAACTGTTTTGCTGCTTGTGCAGCTTTTATTACGTTGGGCGAGTTACCACTTGTGCTAATGGCAAGCAAAATGTCTCCTTCCTTGCCAAATCCCTCAATAAATCTTGCAAAAATGTGATCAAATCCATAATCGTTGCCGGTACAGGTAATATAAGCAGGATCAGCGATAGCTATCGCGGGAAGTGGTTTTCTTTCATTGCGAAATTTCCCGCTCAACTCTTCCGCAAAATGCATGGCATCACTCATCGATCCT
>JBILUU010000267.1:0-4465 GCA_044370815.1 Bacteroidia bacterium | reverse complement strand
TTTTTTAAATAATTGATAGTTGTTTAAACCATGATTGATACGCACAGCCTTTAGGATCAATGGACTTTTAAAATTAAACCAGTTTCTATAACTCTGATTTTAGGAGGCAATATCTTAACACATTAAAATTAGTCTATCAATATTAGTTTAAGCCCAAAACCCCCATTAGAAAATTCGGAATTATTAAAAATGCTGCCATTCAACCTATTGGCTTAATCGAATTATTTGACAAACTCGATGTAATCTATTTCAATGAAAAATGGCCCAGCTTTTTTCTCTGTTGTAGTGATGCCCATTCTGACAATATTCTTTAAAGCAGACTGCTTCATTTTCCTTCCTGATGGTTCGCCAATCTGATATTCCTTAAAATCTTTAAAATAGAGAGTGGCTTCATTCCAATCATTACCACTTTTAGGTGGAAAATCTCCTTTATAGTTGGGTAAGGTCCAGTTTCTACTGTCTTCCAATGTAAATGCATATTGCTGATTGCTCGATTTGTATCTTATTTTCAGTCCTTTGTATAGAGATAAATCGAATTCACTGTATTGCGTTTTTGTTGATGAAAAGCCACCATAATTCTCTAATGAAATATTGCCGGATAAAACCAATGAGTTTTCCTTGTATTCTAGAGTTGATTTTGTGATACCGCCCATGATGTTGTCTGAAAGCAGTATCCATTTTTGATTTTTATCAGCCAAATTTCCAAAATCAATTTTTAATGATTGTCCAAATAAATTCATCGTTAAAACAGTTAATACTAAGCATGCTAAATTTTTCATTTGTTAAGTTTTTAAGTTTATAGATTTGTTTTGTTGATTTTACCTCGAATGGTTAAAATCACGGCACAAAACTACCATGTAATAAGCATCATAAAAGTTATCGAAGGCTAGTTAATGTTATCGAAAGTTAACAGAGCTCTCGAAATAAAGATTATGAGATAATCAATTTATAACCTACACCCCTAATATTCTTGATTAAAATTGATGGGTCGGCACTGAAGTATTTTCGAATTTTTGTCATAAAAACATCAAGACTTCTCCCATTATAATAAGAGTCATCACCCCATAACTCTTTTAAAATTTCGGAACGATTTACTACATCATTTACATTGACATAAAGGCGTTTGATTATTTCATTTTCGCGGTGTGTTAAACCTATTTTTTGATCATCTAAATAGATTTCCATTTTCGTATAATTAAAGACATACCTGCCAATTTGATAAATATTCGAAATGTTGGATATGTTATTTCGTTTTACAAGTTCTTTAATTCTGAAGATCAACTCTTCAATGCTAAAGGGTTTTTTCAAGTAATCGTTACCCCCTATTTCAAAACCTTTTAATACATCTTCAGTTAATACGCGCGCAGTTAAAAACAACACAGGCAACAGTTTATTATTTTTTCTAATCTCCATTACTAATTTAAATCCATCTAGTTTTGGCAACATTACATCTATCACACAGATATCAATTTTATTATTCGACAAAAATTCAAGTGCCTCATAGCCATCCTTTGCCCAAATTACATTAAACCCATTTTTCTTAAGGGTATCACTTGTTATTTTTCCGAGTGAAAGCTCATCTTCCACATACAAAAGTGTTATGGTTTCCATTGCAAAGGCAATTTAATTAAGAAATAGGTTCCTTTATTTACACCCTCCAAAAGTTCAATATTGCCCTTATGAAGCTTGATAATTTCCTTCACATAACTGAGGCCTAAACCAAATCCTTTTTGTAAATACAAATCGTCTTCCTGAATCCTAAAATAAGGTTCAAAAATCCTGTCTTTAAACTCATTTGAAATACCAATACCATTGTCTTTGAAATGAATATGAATATACTGCTCACTTACATCACAATTGATTCGTATGACGGGTGCCTGATTTGAATATTTCAAAGCATTATCTATTAAATTCATAAAAACATTAGTTAGATGATACGCGTCTCCCTCAAATACAATATCCCCACTTTCTAAAAACACTTCACCATTGCAACTATTTAGCTTTGGTTTCATCAAATCTATACAATTAGTGAACAACTCCTTGGTGTAAATTTTCTCTACTTTCAACAAGAGTTCACTTTCATTTAACTTTGAATGCAAAAGAATAGAATTTACCATTTCAATCAATCGTTTGGTCTCTGCCTTCATTATTCCAAAATACTCTTTAGTTAACTGCTTATCTTCAATACCATGATACTTTTCTAGTGATTCAATTGCCACCGCTATAGTGGATAACGGTGTTTTTAACTCATGTGTCATACTATTTGTGAAATTTTTCTTTAGCTCCATCATCAACATATTTTTTTTAATTGCTGCACTTAAAAAAGCTAATGTTGTTAAAACTAAGAGCAAAAAAATTAGGATAAGCACAATGGAGTATTTCATTTTTAGAAATGTTTGCCAACCAACGCCACTAAGTAAAAGCCCAACCTTTTTGTTGGTTTTGAACCATGAATACTTGGGTGAAATAGTATCGGTATATTGCTTTTGAGCAGTTATACTGTGCGGCAAGTCAGTAAATATTTTAAACTTTACATCAATCCCAATTTTATTCAAATTTTTTATTAATTCGCTTTCCAAACCAATATTAAAGGTGGTGTCAGACAAATTAGCCATTTGTATTGTTTTACTCTTAAAGTTGGAGTCGGATGAAACAGTGTCAAATTCAATTTTAAATTCAAATTTTTGTGCCTTAGAATTCAAGGTTGAATCAGAAATACTCAGTGAATAATCATTCTCAAATGAGAAATCTTCTAATTGCAGACCCAGAATTTTCATATTTTCAGCCATGATGGAAGCATTAAACGCCCCTTCAATTTCAGTAAGAATCTGAAATCTTTTTGCTTTATACTCTATCAAAAGCCAGTAAGCTTGAAACAGAAGTATGATCAAACCAATGATCCAACTTACTTTTTTGGAGTTGCTTGATATTATTTTCAAAAGCTTAATTTTATTTTCCATTACAACTTTTTTCTTTTTACAACAGCAAAATGTCAATCTACAAAGATTATTAAATTTTCTTCACATAAAACTTCATATTCATCAGATTTGAAATAAGTAATTAGCTTTACTTGTAACCGTCTGCTTTACATTTAATGCTCCGTAATTATAGTTGCTATTGGTTACTTTTGGATTTTTTAAAATGCATTTGATTTTCGCACAACAATTTTAGACTTGTATACACAATTGACTATTACATCAATATTACCTACATTTGTAGCGCTTTTTAAAAATAAATCATAAAATTAATTATATGAACGAAGTGTATATAGTATCGGCAGTGCGTACTGCCATGGGAAGTTTTGGCGGCAGCTTGGCAAGTGTATCGGCAACCAAATTAGGTGCAGCGGCCATCAAAGGGGCTTTAGAAAAAATAAATTTGTCACCATCAGAGGTGCAGGAAGTGCTTATGGGCTGTGTACTTCAGTCAAATTTAGGGCAAGCTCCTGCCCGTCAAGCGGCTAAGTTTGCAGGTTTGCCAGATCATGTAATTTGCACTACTGTAAACAAAGTTTGCGCCTCAGGTATGAAGGCCATCATGCTAGGTGCGCAATCAATAATGTTGGGTGATCATGATGTAGTAGTTGTGGGTGGTATGGAAAACATGAGTCAAGTCCCTTATTATCTAGAACAGGCTCGTTATGGTTATAAATTTGGCAATGGCGCTTTAATTGATGGCATCTCTAAAGATGGTTTAACTGACGTATATCACAACTACCCAATGGGTGTTGCTGCTGAGCTATGTGCCACTGACTGCAATATAACTCGCGAAGAGCAAGATGCCTTTGCCATTGAATCCTACACAAGAAGTGCGAATGCTTGGAAAGCTGGAAAATTTGATGCAGAAGTGGTGCCGGTGGTTATTCCCCAAAAGAAGGGAGATCCAATTGTGGTTGCACATGATGAAGAATATAAAAATGTGAAGTTTGATAAAATTCCTGGCTTGAATCCTGTTTTTAAAAAGGATGGAACAGTTACTGCTGCCAATGCCTCTACAATTAATGACGGAGCAAGTGCCCTGGTACTTATGAGTAAACAAAAAATGGATGCTTTGGGCTTAAAACCACTCGCTAAAATAGTATCTTATGCCGATGCAGAGCAAGCTCCTGAATGGTTTACCACAGCTCCTAGTAAGGCAATACCTAAGGCCCTGGCAAAAGCAGGAAAGAGTTTAAATGATGTTGATTTCTTTGAAATAAATGAAGCATTTTCGGTAGTGAGCTTAGCCAATAATAAGGAGCTAAAATTGGATGCCGCAAAAGTAAATGTAAACGGTGGTGCTGTTGCATTAGGTCATCCGCTTGGCTCCTCGGGCTCACGTATTGTTGTAACCTTAGTACACGTATTGCATCAAAACAATGCTAAACTTGGAGTGGCCGGTATTTGCAATGGTGGTGGTGGTGCCTCGGCAATGGTTATTGAGAAGTGCTAAAAAATTGCAATGAATAGGTAATCAAGGCAGGTTT
>JBILUU010000266.1:0-4469 GCA_044370815.1 Bacteroidia bacterium | reverse complement strand
AATCGCTAAAACAGCTGTAATTCAATCCATTGGTTCAATGGATTGAAAACACCTGCTAAGCGGGATTGCCCTCATAAAATCACTAGTGCGTTACATGCGTAACTTCTACTGATTAATTCGGGTTAAATTGTTGGCATTTGCAGCAATACACTCAGGGTTTTATTAATAACGATCTGCTAAATGGCGATGGCCTCGATACCGAAGCGCTGAACTGCAAACCTAATACAAATTTATAAAAGAACTACGAACTTCCAAATTTGCGCCAAACTAGCGGCTATCAACAATTTGCTGTTATGCCCAGTTACTTGGATTTTGTTTCATTGATAAAGAACTGTCTAATTATAACACTTTTTTTTATAGCTAAATTTCTTTCTCAATGAGGTATTTTTTGAAAAATAACGATACACTTTTATCCGGTCTTTTTTGTCATACCATGATACGCTATAGTAAGAATCATGAATTGGAACATTATCAAAGAGTAATCTTATTCGCCAGGGTATGTTTGTATTGCTAGGTGGGATGTCTGTCAAATTGTTAAGTTTATAGTAAGTACTGTATAAATTTATTTGCTTTCTTCCCCAATAGCGGTAAACAGTTCTGATTTCTGTTACTTTCTCTGTAAGGAATCCAATCTCTACAACCGTTTTTTTTCGTACACGTCCTCGTTCGTCTGTCTCGTAGTGAAATGTGAATTTATTACCTTGGCAAACGCAATTTGATTTTGTTGCAGAAACGAATGCGTTTGTTGTTGAGTCAAATTGCAGCGTCATGCCACAGTCATTGCATCGACTCCAGATAGCAGTGGATAAATGGTTCAAAGAATCATATTCAAATCTTCTTACATCAATCGTGTCTCCACCTGCTGTAAGGCGTATTAGTTTTTTGAGTCTTCCCGAATCGTCAAGTAGACTTTCGAAATAGTAAGGTCTCGGATTTCTTGTTGTGTCCCACATCAAAAATCTTGTACTATCTATCCCACCTATATATTTTGACCAGCTGAATTTATATCTTGTCTTTTTTTTCATCGGTGAGTGATAGACTTGTTGATATGTCTGGCTATAATTGTCTAGTTTTCGAGAGTCTTGCGAATTCCAACTAACAAAATTTAAACTATCAATAGATCCTGTCCACCTATAAAACCTATTGCCTGTTTCGTCTGATTTTATTTTGCACTTAATTTGAAAGGTTGACTCATAAAAAACGGAATATTCGTCAGGTTCGAAAATAGGTTGTGCACGTGCATAATTTGTTAGACTAAAAAGTAAAAATATATGGTAGATTCTAATTTGTGTCATCGCTAAGTAACCAAAATTTATTTGGCTTTGTCTGTAATTGGGCATAACTTTCAAACAAACGAAAATAGCAGAAAGAAATTATCAATCAACTAATTTGACTTCACCACTTTCATGGTTTGGGCGTTATTATCATATGTGATGGTAATAAAGTATATGCCATTTGAATAAGCACTCATGTCAATGCTGTGAAGTGTTGAATGAGTTAAATGAGTTAATCCCCTTTCAAATATCTTCTTGCCATATATGTCATTCATGATGATGCTAATCGGCTTTGTTATAGGTTCATTGAAATCAATAAATAATTTATCGGCAGTTGGATTAGGGTAGCAGCTCATTGAAATTGTTTTTTGTTGATGCTGCGTGGCATTAACAACTGGAACAAAAATAGGTGTATTGAATGCACGCAACAAGCCATTGTTGCCTGTGATATAACCTTTGTTGCTGTCGTAAATAATACTATTTAAATCATCTAAGGTGCCTACACTAAATCGATTCCAACTGTTGCCGTTATCAACAGATTTGTATATGATGCCGCCTGTGGCAACCGCCCAAGTGGTGTCGGCCGAGCATATCACATCACTAAAGTGTTCATCAACACCCGATAAACTAACATTCCAATTATTACCTCCGTTGTTTGTTTTAAGTATAAAGCCCCAATCAGTAACAATATAACCCGTTAAAGAATCTTTGAAATTGATACTATTCAAATTTACATTAACCGGACAAGGAATACTTATCCAAGTATTATTTTGTTGTTTAAGCACAGTACCACTATCGCCAACAATAAATGCATTGGAGTTGTTGAATCCAATCTTGTTTAAAGTGTTGTTGGTTCCTGTATTTTGATTTTGCCATATTGTTCCGTTAAACCTGAGTGCTTTTCCGTTGTTGCCCGCTGCCAAAATGTTGTTCTGCGAAATGAAGTATAGGTCGCGTATGCTTTCATTATTATTGAAGGTTACTTCAATCCAAGTTAATCCTTTATCAGTGGATTTTAAGAAGGTACCGTTGTCTGTGGTAATGTACCATGCATTATCAAACATGCTTACGGAGTTCAACTTGGTATTACCCGAGTTGGTATAAGTCAGCATCCAAGTTTTTCCGCTATCGCTGCTTACAACGCAATTCCCATTGCTAAGGATAGCACAAACATACACCTGATTTTCGGTGGCAATATCAACAATATCTTCAATGACATCGGTGTCGAGCTCAATACAAGCAAAAGGATGTTCCACCTTTATGTATCTTGTTTTGGTAATACTGCCGGTACAACCTAAAGAATCTGTAACAACATGACTAACATCGTATTTTCCTGCTAGGTTGTATTGATGTTGAGCACTATAGGTACTATAGTTTCCGCCATTTCCTGTATTCCAGTTAGAGGAGTTAATGGCAGAAGCACTTGCACTTGAAATAAAACTAACGGCTGTATTAGGAAAAAGCACCAATTGCTTATCACTTGAAAAATCAGCATTCGCTTTATTGATTGTTAAACTTCCATAAGAATAAACAGCTGCTGTGCTAACGGGATTATCGGATACTACTCGGATTGAATAGGCATTTCCGGAGAGCACATACTGCGGAATGTTGCACTGAATGGTTCCCGAGGTAGTTGAAGTAATTCCACCAATATCTGTAAAGCTTGTAAAATTTCCTGAAAGGTCGCTCAGGTGAACCCTGAAATGATTGCCGGCATTGTAGCTGCCGCTGATGTCATAAGAAAGGGTAAAGCTACCACCGGCACATAAGTTAGTATTAGGGAGCGAATCTATTTGAATGATATTTGAACTCACAGCTTGGTTGTTAATTGAAAACACTGCCGAAGAGGCATCAAACACAGCAGGATTATTGCCATCCTCAACCTTAATTCGACATGCAGCAGAACTTACAGCGGGCACTTCCCAAATGTACATACTGTCGTTAAAGGCAGCGTTAATAAAAGTGTATGATGTTCCACCGTTGGTTGAGTAATATAGCTTGACAAACGGAGAATTAATGTGGTTCCATTTAATTATTTGATAACTTGAACTGTTGAATATTTCTCCACCAACCGGGGATGTTAATGTCACTTGTGAGCCAACATTGCTTATCGTAAAATTATTATTGCTTACATCATTGATAGATGGATTTGAAACTGCACTGATTTTAATTTTTGCAGATAAACTAAACGTATCCGGAACAAGCCAAAAATAGTAAGATGGAGAGGAAGAAATATTTGAGGCAAGTGGAATATAAGTTGCTCCTCCATTTAAACTGTAACTGATATCAAAATTTGAAATGCCCGATGACTGCCAAGTGATGTATTGACCTGTGTTATGCAATAATTGCTCGCTTCCATTAGGTGATAACAATGTAATGGTTGGAGTTGTGCTGTTAATAGAGAAAGCAGCATTGCTTTCATCAAATAAAAATTGATTGTTGCTGTCGGCAATTTTTATCTTGCAATTACTTCCGGTGCTTGCATTTATTTGCCAGTTAAAATAGCCAATGTTGTACACATTGCTATCAATAATATTGTAGCTTGCACCGCCATCAGTAGAATAAAAAATATCTACAAAATCGATCCCTACCGATTGCCATGTGATATAATAATTTGAACCATTATTTAAATTTTCACCACCATTAGGACTAGAGAGTGTTAAGAAAAAATTACTGATAGTGAAAACAGCGGTGTTCTGAGAAGACTGGGTGGGAAAGGCGCTATTTTTGATTCTGATGAGTGCATTATTGGTGATGTTATTGGGCACTTGCCATACGTACTGATGAAGGTTGGCATTTACGTTAATGGCCACCGTGCTCCATGTCGAGCCATTGTCTCCAGAAAACTCGATATCTACACTGGCAACGCCAAAACTATTCCAGGTGATGTTGTAGGGTGTTCCCGCTTGTATAATGCTTGAAGAAGCGGGTTGGGTGAGCGCAAGTAAAGAATCGGTTAAGATTATTTTTAGAGGGGCATCATTTACATCGGCAATAGAAGGGTTAAAGTAGTCACTTACACGATACCAAACCGTGTCAGCATTGATGTAGGGGATACTCCAGTTATAAATCCCCGAATTTTGATAATGCGAAGCAATTAAAGTCCAATTGATGCTATCGGTTGAGTAATGCAGATCGACATAAGGGGATGTTGATGTTGTAAGCCAAGAAATAGGTTGATTTTCTCCTGAATTA
>JBILUU010000265.1:0-4470 GCA_044370815.1 Bacteroidia bacterium | reverse complement strand
GTAATTTGAAATTTATTGATTACGTATGCAGCGGCCAGTAATTGTAATTTACTCATGCGCGTGATGCGATCAGAAGCAGGGAAAAATTTATCTACTATTTTTTCCATCAATCGCGTAGTGGTAGATTTTTTTTTACCGTAAACCCGTGAAGAAAGGAATATACCGGCACGCATGCGCTGTTGAAAGGCAGCATTGGGCAATGCCATATTTTTCAAATTGTTATTTTCCCATATTATAAGTGCACCTCCCGCAGCGGTGGTAGATTTTCCCGGACCAAAAGAATACACCACCGGAAAATCTTTTTGAAGGTCCGCTGTAGGCAGTCCATAACTCTGTGCCATATCATGTATTAAAAAAATATGATTGGCTTGGCAAAATGCTTCAATTTGTTTGGTGTCAGGATGCAGCTCGCCATAAAGATGAACAAGTATTACCATTTTACAATTTTCTGCTGCCATTACTGAAGGCAAATAATTGGTGATGCATGTATGATCATCCTTCAAATCAAGATATACAGGAATGCCGCCAACAGCTTGAATAGCACGCCTTAATGAATTACAAACAAAAGCAGGTATGGCAACTTTATCGCCCTTCTTGATGCCCGCGCTACGCATTAGCAAAAGCATAGCGCTTTCACCACTATTGACAGTGAAGCCATCAAGCGGTTTAATGCCGCTTAGTTGTCCTTTATTTTCTATAATTCCTGGGAAGTAATAATTCATTTTATCAGATGAATAATTTGAGAATCTTGCCCCATCTTCTCAAACTTTAAAGTTGCATATTTTTTGTTAGAAAAAAAATGAAACAAAGGTTGTACATAACCCACATCATAGCGCTTAATTTCAACAGCTTGTACTAGTTTTTGCGCTTCCTGTATGGGAATTCCTCTTAGAGAGCTAACAATGATAATTTGCCTGCTGCTTAAGTTGTATACCCGCTCAAGAAAGGCATCTATTTGATTGGGACTAATGTAATCACATGAGCCAAAAACTGTGAGTAAATCGTATTGTTGATCAATATCAAAAATTTCTTTAACGTGATAGTGCAAATGTTCATGTTGATAACGTGCTTTTGCCTCATGAATTATTTTATCAGAAATATCAATACCCAATACCCTATCAACACCTTGCAGAGCGGCAGCAGATGCACAAAAAGCGCCCCAACCGCAACCAACATCAAGCACTGATTTTAATGAGGCAGCTGATATTTGATGCAAAGCAAAATCAAAATAGGCGTTTTTGTTTCCAATACTGTTATTGAACCAACTAAATCCTAAATCGCTTTGCCAAAATGCTTGTTGATAATTATCTGAACCCGCAATTTTCATGAACTCGCTGTGCGTGTAGTGATGCTCACTCATGAATTGATTGAGGCGGCTCAAGGCAAATTTGCCAAACTTACTGTGCCTTAGCCGATGATCAACAGCAGCTTGATATAAACGCATGCGGTATCCTTTACTCATTAGGGCAAGTTTAAAGATTTTATCTGCCATTGCGCTCAATAAAAACATGCTGTATTTTATCTTTTATTTGTTTATTTTGCAGTTCATACCACGTGTAAGCAGAATGAACATCGAAATTATTGATGCAAAGGAACGAAATATATTTTTACATCTGACAGCAGATGCGTATCCTGTTTTCTTTACGCAGGCATATCATGAATTTGAGCAAAGCAACGGCTATGAAACCGGCTTTATTACTTCAGATCACAAAGTTTGGATGCCATTTAGGATTTATAAAAAATTGATTTTCAATTTTATTCAAATCATGTATCCACCATTACTAGCAGGTGAGCGATTGACCGAAGCAGCCGAGAAAAAATTTCTAAACGCTTGCATCGAACAACTAAAAAAAGAAAAAAAATATCATCGCATCATTCAGCCCTTTGTATGGGATGTATTTCATGCTGTTCCCGATAGTGCCACCTATTGCCCATTTGGCCAACTTTACACAACACTTAGCGATAAAACAGAAGAAGAAATATTCAATCAATTCTCACCAAAATACAGGAACGCTATCCGAAAAGTGCTTTTAAATCCTGACCTGGTAATATGCAAAACCCATACAACTGAACTACAAGCTTTTTATGATGTTTACCGGGAGGTGCATGAAAAGCAACAAGTTTATTTTGATACTTACTCACATTTCAACAATATGCAACGTGCTTTGAGCCCTAAGCATTTTATTTTGATGAATTTGTACTATAACAATACCTTAGAGGGTGGTGCAGTAATTACTTACACCAAAAAAGAAGCTAACTACTTATATGGAGGAGCCAAAAATCCCACCCTTCAAAATGGAAGTATTAAGCTTTTACAGTTTGAAATTATAAAACATTTAAAAGCTGCGGGCATTCAAAAATATGTTTGGGGCGGTTGCCGTTTAAGCGATGTTACCGGCACCAAACAGCAGGGTATGCAGGAATTTAAAATGAGGTTTGGCTGCCAAATCAAAAAAGGTTTTTTATGGAAAATTGATTTAAACAAATCCTACTGCCTACTGTATGATACCATAATTGCCCTACAACATCGCATGCAAGGTAAAAAATTCAAGGGAGACGTAATAGATTATGAAAAAAATCGTTCGGTAATCATCTCATGAAAGCCCTAAAAAACATATTGCTTACTTTTGATTATGAGTTGTTTCTTGGTCCTTCCAGTGGCACTGCACAAAACTGTTTGCTCACACCAACCAATGAGTTATTGAAGGTGCTGCAAAGACAAAACGCGCAAGCAATTTTTTTCGTAGATATCCTCTATTTGATGCGACTAAAGGAAGTTGCAGCCCACCACCCGCTGGCTAAAGCAGATGATGAAGCGGTGCGCAAGCAAATTGCCGAAATAGCTGCACAAGGACACTATGTATATTTGCATATACACCCGCATTGGTTAGATGCCAAGTATTTGCCCGAAATTAATCAGTGGGATTTAAGCAATACAAGCAAGTTTGCCATTAGTAATTTGGCTCCGCAAGAAGGTTTTACATTGCTCGAAAAAGGCCATCAGTTACTTCATGAAATGATTGCGCACATCCCCAATGCACATCAAATTGAAGGATTTAGGGCCGGTGGACTTTTTATACAACCATTTCATTTGTTTTATGATTTTCTGAAACTGTATAAAATGCCTTATGAGTTTAGTGTTTATCCGAACTTTACAAGTAGCAGCAAGGTATGTATGGTTGACTTTACTAGAGTGCCTAATAAGCGCATGTATCATTTTGAAAAAGATTGTTGCGAAGAAAACAAACAGGGATATTTTACGCAATTTACAATTTCTGAAATCAGCTTCTATGGATTAAATAGGATCATCAACTCAGGTCAGTTCCGCTTCAATACAAAAATTTTAAAGGATCGTCCCTGGGGTGATGGCAAAGGTGCTTTGCATATTATTAACAACAACAATAAAAAAATTGGGGTGGCCGGCAAAGTGAAGGAAACTGCTGCCGTAGAATTGATGAACTTGTGGAAAAATAAAATTTACATGAACTATCTGCGAAAGAACCATTTACTACATTTTTTATCACATCCCAAGTTGATTACACCGTTAAATTTGATAGCTTTGGAAAAGTTTTTGATAAAGGCGTCAAAAGAGTTTCAACCGATTACAGACTTCAAACAATTTCAAAGAGATTAAACATGCGATACGGCAATGATCAAAGTATGAAGGAAGTGCTAATGGCATTAGTGAAAGCATACCGCATTGAAAGTGGCGTAAATACAGCTATGATTGAAGCCAGTTGGTTAAAAATGATGGGAAAAACTATCGCCAAGCATACTAAAGAAATACAATTGCGCGATAAAACGCTTTTCTTGAAAATTGATTCTCCTGCACTCCGACATGAGCTAAGTTTTGCCAAAGAAAAAATAAAAAACAATATCAACGAAGAATTTTGTATGCAGCTGGTTGATGAAGTTGTGGTGCGCTAATATTGCTGCAATTATAATAACACCAAACGCTATAATCGTCAGCACTCGATTAGTCTACAGGATTTTAACCCAACTAAAGCAGAGTTCGACTGTTCAAATCTCGTATTGCTTAATTTGGGTTAAACCCAAATTCCGCATTAGAAAATGCGGAATCGCTAAAACAGCTGTAATTCAATCCATTGGTTCAATGGATTGAAAACACCTGCTAAGCGGGATTGCCCTCATAAAATCACTAGTGCGTTACATGCGTAACTTCTACTGATTAATTCGGGTTTAATTGGACTAAAAAATAAATGCAATTGGTATAATCGAACGCCTTTCATTATATTTTTCTTAACGCCATTTTCACAAGGCCAACATCAATTTTTTTTAAACACCACACTACAATGAAAAATGTTAGCTATTTATTTCTAATGCAAACGCATTATTGGAATTTGGGTTAAACCAGAAAATGACTACACCCTAATGGAATTTACTACCCATTGTGCTTTTCAGCTTCTTCATGAACTCAGAAGCATAAACAAAATTGTTAAGCTCAGGGCT
>JBILUU010000264.1:0-4472 GCA_044370815.1 Bacteroidia bacterium | reverse complement strand
ATTTGGTCCTGACGGTTATTTATACATAGGAATGGGAGATGGCGGCAGTGCCAATGATCCGGGCAACAGAGCCCAAAATTTAACGCTATTATTGGGTAAAATGCTCAGGATAGATGTCGACAATCCGCAAGCCCCATTGGCCTATGGTATTCCTGCCGATAATCCTTATGTAAATAGCACCACCAATAGAAAGGAAATTTGGTCGTATGGCCTGCGCAACCCTTGGAAATGGAGCTTCGACAGGATTTATGGAGATATGTGGATTGGCGATGTAGGACAAAGTGCTTGGGAAGAAATAGATTACGAAGCCCTTGGTACACCGGGTGGCAGAAACTATGGTTGGAGATGTTATGAGGGAAATGTTCAAACACCAAATGTTAGCCAAACAGGCTGCCCAACATTCAGCAGCACTACTCCCCCGGTTGCTGTTTATAGTCATTCAACAGGTTGTTCGGTAACCGGTGGTTACATGTATCGTGGGGCAAAACATGGTAGTTTATATGGCTACTATATTTACACCGATTATTGCGATAGCAGAATTCGTCTTACAAGAAAAAATGCGAATGGCACCTTCACCTCATTTGATTTAGGGACAGTTGCCGGAACAGGTGCTTATGTTGCTTTTGGTGAAGATTATCGTGGTGAGATTTATATGGCCAATTCATTTAATGGCACAGTGCGTAGGATTGGTGCAACAGGTTGCCTTCCAACAGCTGCTATCGTTTCTTTGCAGGACACCATTAATGTGTGCCCGGGAGAATCATTCCCTACTTTATCGGCCATTTATCACCCCGAAAACGCCTATCAGTGGTTTAAAGATGGTGCAGCTATTAGTGGCGCTACTACAGCCAATTTAAATACATTAGCCGATGGTGCTTATACGGTGCAAGTAACCAATCCTTCGAGTTGCAGCAATGTTTCAACGGCTGTAAGCATTATTACCAATACACTTCCGGCTGTATCATTCAGTGGCTTAAGTACTACTATATGCACCATTGATGCTCCTCTATTGCTTGCAGGAAGCCCTGCAGGTGGTAATTTCAGCGGTACAGGCATCAACGGCAATACATTTGATCCTGCTGTTGCAGGCGCGGGCACTTTCGCCATTAATTACACTTATGTGAATAGCGGAGGATGTGATACTACCATTTCTCAATCTATTGAAGTTACTATTTGCAGTGGCATTGAAGCTAAAACAAATGTTGCTGCTTTAAATTTATTTCCAAATCCTAATGATGGTAACTTTACTTTGCAGTTTAATGCCAACGTAAATAGTTCAGTGGCTATCAACATCACTGATATCACAGGTAAAATAGTTTATACTTCAATTGCTTCTACGGTAAGAGGGAATAATTTTGTGAATTTGAATGTAAGTGATTTGCAAAAAGGTTTTTACTTATTGAGAACCAATGATGGGATTAGCGAAATCAATAAATCCTTTATTATTCACTAATAGTCATTCAATATTTTATAAGACCGTCTTTCTTTTGAGGGCGGTTTTTTTTTAATTGCTTAATTGTGAATTCTTGAATTGTGAATTCTTGAATTGTGAATGATTTAATTGTGAATGGTTAATGGGGAAAAATTTGTGAATATGTGGCAATCCAATTTGCTATACCTTATTTTTACACACACATTTATAAACATTGTCTCATAAAAGCCAACCCTTCTTGTATTTTCCCCTGCTTGATACCACAAGGTTTGTGGCATTCATTCCTGTATTCCTAACACATTGTTTTGTTACCTCCAATCCAAGCATATCCTCATCATTTTGGTTTCAACGTATGAAACATTTTTTAGATGTTGGCCTATTGGGACTTGATTACTTTTTTGTGTTGTCATCATTTTTAATTACCCGACTCATTATTGAAGAGCAAGCACGCCACAACACCTTCAGCTTCAAACTATTTTTCATAAGAAGAAGTTTGAGAATTTGGCCATTGTATTTTTTTATGACCGGTATCGGGTTTGCCTTGGCATATGCTGGTTTTACACATACACCACTCCCATCATTGATTTACTTTGTAACATTTACCCTTAATCTATACATTGCTAAAAACGGGTATGATTTTTTGTTCTTTCTGGTATTTTTATGGAGCATATCGGTTGAAGAGCAATTTTATGTGATATGGGGACTTTTGCTTCAATTCATTTCGCGTATGGGCAACAAGGTATTTCAATACAGTATACCTATCACCGGTTTGGTGCTCATAGCCATTTCTCTGTTATACAGATATACGCACATGCATAACGAATTACAACTCTATTTTCATACTTGCAGTGTTGCCTCTAATTTTGGGGTGGGTATGTTACTTGCTTATTTAGGCGCATACAGCAAGCGATTTGTATCAATAGTGGCCAATATGGGAAAAACAGCCCTGTTTTTTTGGGGCGCACTGCTGCTGTTGTCTGTGGTTACCTACACCTTTGTTTTTACCAACACAGTTGCCATGCTTTTTGAAAGATGCTATTTTTCATTGCTGTTTGCTTCATGCATTGCTATACTTTGCTACTCAAAATTTGTTCCTCGCGTGCAAAAATTTTTTCTCCCTTTTGATTACCTCGGTAAGATTTCCTTGGGCTTGTATTTTTATCATGGCATTGTGATTACTGTTTTCAGTCAGTTGATGATGCACTATGCTATCGCATCAACATCCTATCAGGTGATGTTGATTAATCCTTTGGTGATGATGTTGTTGACTATTTTGATAGCTGCATTGAGCTATAATTACTTCGAAAAACCTATACTTGCATTAAAAAGTAATTTTTACCGGCAAAACAGCACACGCATATGAAAAAACACATTCCAAACATGCTTACCCTGTTGAATCTACTCTGTGGTTGTTTGGCTATCATCAGTACCTTTCACAAATCATTTGAGCTTACTGCTATCTTATTGATGATGGCAGCCGTTTTCGATTTTTTTGATGGCTTTGCAGCGCGCTTGCTTGGTGTACATTCTGAATTGGGCAAACAACTCGATTCTTTGGCCGACATGGTTACTTTTGGGGTAGTACCCGGCTTTGTGATGTATCAATTAATTATTTATGCCATAGGCAGCGGTGCTGCTTATTTGGGCCCCGATGAACCTGTGTGGTACTTGGCTTATGCCGGTATGTTGATCCCTTTGTTTTCGGCTTACCGTTTGGCAAAATTCAATATTGACACCCGTCAATCCGACCAATTTATTGGACTGCCTACTCCTGCAAACGCCCTGCTCATAAGCTTTTTGCCGCTTCTGATGATTCCCGAGGGCAATGCCATTGCAGAAATTTTATTGAAACCGTATGTATTGATTACGCTATGTGCCATACAATCTTACTTAATGGTTGCGGAGTTGCCGATGATTGCCCTTAAGTTCAAAAGCTTTGGCTGGAAAGGCAATGAGTGGCGCTATTTGTTGCTATTGTTATCTGCAGTTGTTGTTTTATTAATTAAACAAAAAGCGGTGCCGTTTATTATTATTTTATATGTAGTTTTGTCGTTGATTCAGAATATGTTTAATCAAGAAAAACAAATACAGTAAACGAATGAAATTTATCGCTGAAATTGACATCATGCCGCTAAAAGCGTTGCTCGACCCTCAAGGAAAAGCAGTATCTCAAAGCATGAAAAATCTGCACCTTCCCGAAATCAGTAATGTGCGCATAGGTAAACACATCAGTTTAGAGGTAGAAGCATCTGATAAAAAAACTGCCGAAAGCAAAGTTGACGAGGCATGTAAAAAACTACTTGCCAATCAAATCATGGAGAGTTACCGTTTTGAACTTGTTGAAGTAGCATAAGTCAATACGTACTTTTTAAATATTTTTTTAGACGCATTACTCCCCATTTATGGCAAAGCCTAGTTTTGATGTAATTTATATGGAATTGGCCGAGAAGTTGGCAAAGCGATCGCACTGCGTAAAAATGCATGTTGGTGCTGTGCTTACAAAAGACACTAGGATTGTTTCGCTTGGTTATAATGGACCTCCTGCGGGCACTCACAATTGCGATGAAGAATGGCCCACAGAAGGCTGCCCGCGCGATAGCAAAGGGAGTTGCTCCTTGGCCTTGCATGCCGAACAAAATGCCATCTTGTATGCTTCAAAAAATAATGTAAGTGTAGAGGGTGCTACTTTGTATATTACGCTTTCCCCCTGCATTGCTTGCGCCAGAATTATCTTCACCACGGGCATCAAAAAAGTAATTTATTTGAACAGCTATGCCGAGTATAAAAAAATTCCAAGTGATGAGGGTGTTGACTTTTTGAAAAAGTTTGGGGTAGAAGTAATGCGCTTCAACGATTTGCCCTACATCAAAAACAACCAATAAATTATTCCAAAGTTGGACAATCAACCTAAACACAGTAACCCCTTTCTTCCCCTATTTTTTGCATTGGTATTAGTAGTGGGTGTTTTTATTGGCATCAGACTCAATCGTAACAGCCAACAAAATCAGCTGATTGAAATGTTCAGCAGCAGCAATATGGG
>JBILUU010000021.1:0-15467 GCA_044370815.1 Bacteroidia bacterium | reverse complement strand
ATTGAACCAATGGATTGAATTACAGCTGTTTTAGCGATTCCGCATTTTCTAATGCGGAATTTGGGTTTAACCGGAATCAATCAGTAGAAGTTATACCTTTACCTATTACAAATTAGTACATGATTTTCCTGTACGGTGTCGCATTTTTTAACGCACAATTTGGATAAAAAAAAAGGATGCTGAAATCATTCAGCATCCTTTTTTTAATAGGTCACAGAGATTACTTGCTTACCATCATTTTCTTCACTGATACTTGATTGTTTGAGGTAATTTTTACTAGATAAACTCCCTCGCTCAGTTGCGCTGTCGAAATTGCATGTTGAACTTGTCCGCGGTTGATTGTGTTGCTGTAAATCTGCTTACCGGTAATATCAATCAATTCAATGGTAGCGTTTTCGCTAAAACCATCTGTTTGCTTCACAATAATTTGCTGTTGAGTCAACATAAATTGTAACGCAGTTAAATCTTTCGTTGATAAGCCGGTCGCACTTGATACCTCAATGCTTAATTCAACCGATTTATCGCATACACCATTGCTGGCAGTTGCAATCACGGTGTAAATTCCACTGTTGTTAAATACATGGTTCACATTGCTTCCGTTACCAAATAAACCATCTCCAAAATCCCAATGGGTGTTACCCGTTGAGCTAACCGAACTAAACAAAATTTGCTCACCTTCTTGAGTTGAAGTAGATGAAGCGCTAGCATTCAATAATACCGGAGTTTCACCTGAAATTGTAAAGTAATCAATACTTGTGTTGCCATTGCCATGTTGGTAGGTGATTTCGTAATTGCCCACCGGAAGTCCTGAAATTGTATGTTGACCGTTAAAGTTATTCAACGTAGCAACAATACTTCCTACTTCATTTTTTACACTCACCTGCAAAACAGCATTTGAATTGTAAACCAAGTTAACTTTTCCGTTGTGGCCATTGCAATCTGCATTTTGGCTATTGAGCTGAACAGCCGGTACAAATTGTATAAAAAATCTGCCTTCATGCGTTCCTGCATTAAGTTGAACACTGTACGATGAGTTATTTCTTAGGTTTTGAACTGTTCCGTTTTGGGTATCGAGCAAGTAAATCATAGCACTTGAGGAGAAAGTACTCAAATCGGTTGCAACAATTTGGTGTAGCCCCGACTCAGATACCTTTATTCCAAGCGGAATCATCTTATCAGCATCAAATGCACCCAATCCATTCATTGATAATTGATTGTTACCATTTACGCTGTAAATAAAGGAGTGATTGGTATTGAATGGCATAAGTTTCTTCACATCTGCGATGGCTTCATAGCTATCTGATGCAAGCGCTGGAGCAAAGAAAATTACTGTTTCATCATGGGCATCATCTTTCACAACATCTAATCGGAGTATGTCAGCGTTAACAACAGGTTGAGTAAAGTAGGTAGGGTTTAAATCAAGTGTTCTGTCGGTATTGATTGCCTGTATTGGACCTGCGGTGATTGCTGTTACAAGAAATCCTTGTGATGACGCAATAATATTTCCAACACCATTTGTACCTAAACCGGTGGCAATATTATAATCTCCGTAAGAACCGTTATATCCGCCTGTTGTTACAAAGGCCTTGTAGGTAGTTTCAAGGTTTGTATTATGTGAGCGGAATGCTGTCCAACTAATTGGAGATGGGTAAGGATTACCGATAATATTGATACCATCAGATGCTTTTGTTACCGAATAGTTAATAGGACCGTTATTAACCACGCCCACTACATCAACAGTGACATTACCCGAAACAATACAAGCAAATCCTTTGAGCGGAGTAATTGCATCGGTTGTACCTGTAGCACCAATCCAGCCATATGATGAATTTGGATTTAAATTAGTTTCGTCATATTCGAAAACGGTAGGAAGCGCTGTGTATACGTTACCCGGTATAAATTGTAAATTATCAAGCGAGGCAATAATTGTAAAATCATCTCTCCAACCACTTACCGAATTGTTAACAAAAACACCTTGTACAGGGCTTGATAGGTAGTGATAACCAAATGTTGGCCCAATTTTTCTTTCAACGGTAACATTTCCCGTTACATTACCTGAACCACTTCCATCAATCAAAGCAGTTTGTGTATTGGTAGATCTTAATATGATGCCTCCGTTAGAGTTTAAATCACCTGAAATAACCTTAAGGATTTTATTTATTTCTAATCTGCCACCTGTATTAATAGTCACATCAAATGCACCAAGAGCTCCACCGCTTCCGCTGATATTTGCATCCATATTACCTGTAATAACTCTTCCTGTTGAATTAATTGTCATGCTGCATGATGCAGCAGAAGTGTTATTTGTCAAAGCAAAAATTTTATCAGATACATTTAAAATACCATTTACTACAATATTTCCTCTTCTGTCTCCTGAACCCGTACCATCTACCCCATCAATAGCCAAGTCACCTGTAGCATCGGTAAAAGTTAAAAACCTTCCAGGGTTAATTGTTAAATTAAGGGTAGAACCACCAATATTGTTATAAAATGCAGCACCGGCATGACGTAAATTTACGTTTGCATTGATAGTGATCAGCGATATAGGGTTGGTAACTAAATCTTTTCTGATTCGCCCTATATTATAGGAACCGGTCCCACTTAATGTTGAATTTATACCTTCAACAGATAAGCCAATAGCATCATAGGTTACACCATTTCCAAAAATCCCATTATTAACTATATTGCCATATAATCTTAAATATTTTTCTGATCCTGAAACCGCAATATCAGTCCATAATTTACCACCGTTATTGATTGTAATATTATTAACGCTTGGCACAGTTGATACATAATTTACTCTTACAGTTGTTCCGTTTTGGATTACCAAGTTGCGAGTTGCGGTGAATGTTGGAATCAAACCTTCTGTACCCGTTGGGCTAGTGGACCAAATTGCTGTAGTGGCATTCCAAACCTCAGGATTTAAATCACCAGAGAGAATAGAATAGAATGTAGAAGCATCACAATTAAAGTTTGCAAGTCCGGGAGTTCCATTAATTTTACAAGCTCCCCAACTGGCAGCGAGTGAATTATCGAAAGAAGGATTATTTAAGCTAAGAGCTGGTCCACCTCCATTAGCTGCAGGTGTAAAAGTAACAGGGGAGTATGTTACATTGTCAATAATAGCTGATCCCTTTTTAAGAATAATTGGTGCGCCTGTATTTGTCAACTGATCGCTTGCTGTGCTTAATGAAAGTGTAGGTACAAACGGGAATGAAACACCTGCAGAATTAGAACCACAACGAATGGTTACATATTGCCCGGGAGCAAATAAAATTGATGTTGAACCAGGTAAAAATCTTGTCCAGGCTGGACCAGAAGAAGGTGTTCCTGTGATATTCCATGTACTATCAATTGTTATTGGAACAATATCATTGTTGTATAATTCTATCCATTCTTCATCAGCGCCAGCATTGTTGTACATAATTTCGTTGATTACAATTTTTGGAATTTCGTCATCAACAATATCAATATTTACCACTGTATTGAAGCCAAGTTCTATACCAGCTGAAGGGTTAATTAAACCTATAGTGGCGGTTTCAAGACCTTCAAATAAAAGGTCGTTTTGTATAGTGAAAGTAGCAGTACCTGTTGGGTTAGTGCCTGCAGCAAAATTTATAGTTGCGGTGCTTAGTAAATAATCTCCAGCCGTGATTCCTAAACCAGAAATATCAATATCAATAGTTTGAGGCGAAGCAATAGTTCCGGTTAATGAGGCAGTCAAGGTTATCACTGTACTTCCAACTTCTGTTCCGTTTGTAAGGTTTGCCGATAAATTTACATAAGGTAATAAAAAGCATTGCATTGGTACATCGGCCGTATTTAATACAATAGCACTGGCAGTTGTGAATCCTGTAGGATTTACAGTGTTGATACTACCCGTAGGCCATACACCATCATCATCGCTAAAGGTACATAATTGAGCACCTGTAGCTTGAGAATAAGAGGCAACATATCTAATTCCATTCGGTAAATTGTTTGGAATGATAGTACCCCATGCTTTAGCTTGAGCATCAACTGCGGTTTCATAAAAACCTGCATAAGCTGTTCCTCCGGATGTGGCATCATTTTCAAAATAAGTACCAGAAATTGGTCTTCCTGTTCCTAAATCATTATCATATAAAAAGATAAAATCTTTTGCTTGTCCATTTGAAACACTTCTAATACCTGTACCATTATTTGGGCCAGCAGCAGTATTAAAATTAATTACTTTTACTGTATTAGCAGTTGTAACTCTTGAAACTACTGTGTTTCCTCCAGCACCATCATTTAAACTGATGTTCATATGAATATTATTACCTGGAATGAATCTTGTGGCATTACCTGTAGGCTCTAATATAAACCAACCTGTATATGATCCAGCACCGTCAGCATCAAATTCTGCATAATTACCAGCAGAACTTAAATTACCACCAGTGCTTCTAACCCATGTACCGTTGTTTCTAAAAATTGGATTTCCTGCACCATTACTCGTACCTACTTCAGCCGGTAAAACCACTGAATTAAAAAATCTATAAGTTGCATTTGGAGTTAAATTATTGATAGTAACTCTGTAGGCATATGGTAAACGATCATTGTTGGTTCCATTTACACCTTGGATGTATTGTGGTAAGATAACTTCTGATAAAGTTGGAACTAAAAATACATCACCAAGAACTGAAATTGTAGCAGGAGAATTAGTAGCAGTTAAACTTTCGACAGTGATTGTTCCATTGTAAGGACCAGCTGGTGTTCCAACAAGTCTCACCGAAATTGTTGTTGTAAGTACCGTTGGTGCAGGGAAAGATAATGAAGAATTCCAAGTGAAACCACCATTGCTTGAGTATTCATATCCTGCTACAGCACCAATCGTTAATGGGTCTGTTAAGAATTGGCCAGCTACAGTGAATGTACTTATTGCAGATGGAGTAGGGTTGTTTGTTGTAAATATATTTGATGGTGTTAATGCAGTTACAGTAATTATTGGAATTTGTGGTGAAACAGTTCCGGAAGCATTTAAACTTGTATTGGTTGCACCTGCAGTTGCTGTAATTGCCTGTAAATTATAAGAACCAACAGCTTGGGAAGCAGATAATCTTATATAAACAGTTGTAGAAGCTAAATTGCCAGCCGTGTAAGGCAATAGCACTGAAGAAAAGAAATTGATATTATCAGTTGAAACTTCATAGGCTGTTACCCCAGTGCTAACGGTTACATCTGAGTTCGCGGGAACTAAGTTACTACCGTTTACTGTGAATGATTGAGAAGCTGAAGGACCAAAACCAAAAATATAATCAAAACCTGTTAAGGCGGCTGTTGACATGGTTAATACTGGTGTTGGAGGAACAACAGTACCCGAAGCTGTAATACTGTTTGAAGCTCCACCACCTGTAATAGTAATTGTTTGACTATTATAAGTTGCTGCAGCCAAGCCAGCTTTTAAACGCACGTGAACAGTTTGTGCAGCTAAAGTGGCAGCTACATAAGAATAGGTAACTGAAGGTGAAAAAGTAATATTATCTGTTGAAACTTCATAATCAGTTGCACCAGCATTTACGGTAATATTACCAGGTGCACCCGTTAGGTCAACACCAGAAAACGTAAATGAACTAGAAGTTGATGGCCCAGCACCAAAGGTGTAATTAAAGCCTGTGATAGTAGCTGCAGAGGGTGTAAGGGTTGGAATAGGCAGAACTGTTCCTCTTACAAAAACATTGTCAAATCTCCAAGTTCCTCCTGTGGCCACGCTTGCAGGAGTTGCGGTTTGTCTGAATTGTCCAGTAGCTTGATAGTGTGCTGCCACTACTCTAACACCAAAGTTAACATTGTTGTTGGCTGCAGTAATCGATGATAAATTAACCGTTATTCTTCTGTAACGATCACCAGTAGTGTTGGTCTCAAATCTTCCATTGTTAAGCGCACCATCACAGAAGGTAGTGTTTAAAGCATCCATGGTGAAGTTAGTCCAGGTACTTCCGTTTGTAGTGTATTGTAATCTAACTGTATTGGTTGCAGAGCCTGACCATCTTTGCTCCCAAGCAAAAATAATATTTTCATAGCCAAAAGTAGAAACATTCCATTGTGCTCCACTGCTTTCGTTAGTTGCACCAGGCGCGGCCGTTCCTATTGCCCAAGCAGTTTGCCCACCTACTTGAGCTCCACAACCTGTACCAGTGTTAATACCAGTGGCAGTTCCTGCTCCTGTCATTGAACCAACAAGTAAAGAAGTTCCAGTTCCTGTATTAGGTGTTGGCGCAGCATTGGTTCCTTGCAAGGGTTCATAGTTCCATGTAGAAATGGTAACTTGCGCCATGGATAAAGATGGAACAATCATACCTATGATGATTGCTAATTGCATAAATGGATTTCTCCACCTGCAATTTTTTGTTTTTGTTTTTTTCATTTGTTTTTGAGTTAAATAATTTATGGAATTGTTTAAATTAGTCTACTTTTTTGTTTATACAAAATAAAAGCAATTTGTTGAGGTGTATATGTAGCTTAAGTTAAGGTATTGTTAATAAAAAAAGGTTTATTTTAATGAGGCAAGAATTTAAAAACTGTTATCTTATTTTGCATTGTTTGGTGTAAAACATGAAATAATGCTGGTATTTAATTTTGTTCAAGAAAATTGAGCAACTGAAACAAGTATTGTAGTTGATTTATCTTTTTATCTTAATGTTTAACCAATCTCTCGTTATAGATGGTATTGTTAGAAAGTACTTGTAACAAATAAACACCCTTATTTAAATTTGAAATATTAATTCCTTGCTGGCTGAAATTATAAGCTGGTTCAGTTAAAATAATCTTACCTGTAATATCAATTATTTGAACAAAATTCCAATTTGTACCAACTACATAAATAGCTTCATTTGCAGGATTAGGATAAATTGAAATTGAATTTGAAGCCGCAATATTATTTTGTAAAGTCGTAGGGGCATTGCTTGCTTCAGGAGTAGGTGTGGTAAAAGTGGTCCACGCTGTTCCTCCATCTGTGGTTCTTCCATAAGAAATATCCGTGGTTTGCACTCCAAATGAGATGCTATCGAGTAAAGTTGTACCATCAGCAGCAAAAAAAGCAATCGTTTCACCAGCACTGCTTAATTTGAAATTAGCATGTAATAATTGGGCAGAATCATCGGCCCAAACTAATTTAAAACCGTTTGCAGGCACAATGGTTGTCGCGCTACCATTAGGGAATTGATATTTTGTTGGCGTAGCCATATCATCAGTAAAATACAAACCTGCTAAATCAATAGCATTATTGGTTGGATTATATACTTCTACCCAATCGCCATAATTACCAAGGTCGCTGGCTATGGTAGCCGAATTTGAAGCCATTATTTCGTTGATTTTTAGCTGCTGCGCATTGGCCATAAAAGGGAATAGTGCTAAGCATAAAATAGTGTAAAAATTAATTTTCATTGTTGTTTTGGTTTATTAGGGTTAGAAATTTATTTGATAACCGACTCTTAATTGTTGTTTAAACTTGATGTCTGCAAATACTTCTTCTTTTCCAAAAAAGTAGTATTGCATTTTAAGGATGGCATTCGATTTTTTAAATCTATAGGCACAGGCCGCTGAATATCTTTCGGTGTAACCTTCATTTAAGTCATTGATGTTTAAATTTTCGAAACGGAAAGATAAAACGGTACGTGCTGGCTTTATATAATAACTTGCCTGTGCTACAAAAGCACCTGCTAAGAAATAACCTTTGTTAAAACTTTGTGGGGTTCCCATTAACAAGGAGCTTACGGTATCATTTGGAATTCCCTTGATTTGATGTGCTTCCACTTGCGCACTGAAACCTTTGTATTGAAAGGTAGCATCAGCGCCATACACATATTTTTCGCCATTAATCATTTTTATGCCAAACTCGCCAGTAGTGCCTGGAGGAAAGGTGCTTCCAATAGGCATGTTTCTTTTGGTATAACGCCCATTTACCCCTAAAGCAAATAAGGGAATCACACTATGATTGATATCAATCATTCGATATCGATATCTAGCAGGAAAGCAAAACATGGCTCTGCCAATATATTCTAAAGCACCACTCGCATCATTTTCACCAATCAAAGATTTTTCACCAAGTCCAGTGTAAGCGCCAGCATCAAGCATTAATTTACTTTTAAATAACGATTTTGAGAGCGTAACCCCAACATCTCTTCTACTAAAAAAATCGCCTCTAGTAATTTCTGGTCGCTGCCAATAAGGTGAGTGCGTAAAGGGCACCAATGACTGAAACGAGTAAGGTAATTTACCGTAACCCATTTTTATTTCCACAAATTTTAAACCTTTGTAAACCACATTGGCTTCCATTAGTCCTGGGTTTTCTGCATCTGGTTGCCCTGTGGTATTGGAAACAAAATCAGCTAAATCGGCCTGAAATTCATATTCCCAAGTATTTCCTATTCTACCTTCAAATTGAAATTGGGCATCGCGTAAAGCAAAACGATTTTTATCTTTTTCAATTTCGCCAGGTTTAAGCCAACGATGGTTATAGTAGGTAGATATGCTTCCAGATATTTCTAAGATATGATTGCCATTGATTAATGTTACTTGTGCAGATGCTTGAGCAACTAACAAGCCTATCAATAAAAAAGTAAGTTTTATTATTTTTTTCATTTTAATTGTGTGGCTTCAAATTGATATAATTTAGCCATATCGTCTGATATTACAGTGAGGTCTCCTTGCTTTGTAAAGAAAAATCCTTCTGGATTTAAGACTTTAAAATCAAATGCTTTGATTACTTTAAAATTTTCATCTAATTGCATCATCAAATGCTCTTCATCACTCAACAACCAAAGGTTATTTTGATAAAAGCATGCGCTTGAAATATCGGTGGTAGTATCAAAATTAATTTCATTTACTTGCTGAAATTGTTCATTGTAAACTCTAATAACAATGGGCGATTTTTCAGAAACAAGATAAAATAACTTGCTTGCTTCATTGAATGCGATAGCTTCAAATCCGCTATTTCTTCCAGCGGAATAGGATAAATTGAACGTTTGTTTTAGTGTTAAATCAGCAGGGTTTACACAATAAATTTTTCTTGCAGATTCATCGCTGATATATAATAAGCCATTGGCCAAACAAATGGCTTCAAAATCAATACCAATAATATTACTTTTTCTTAGTATTTTTCCTTCTAAATCAGTTTCAAAAAGAAAACCATTATCGCTTACCATAAATAAACTTTGTTCGTTTTCAGCTAAACAAGCATCTGAAGGCTCAGGAACAGCAGTGGTAAAGGATTTGCTATATTTTATTTTTAAAGCTTTATCGGCCTTAAAGGAGAAAATAAAGTTTAATATCAGTACAGCAATTAAAAATTGAGTTGATTTCTTCAAGTTCATTTTTTAGTAATTTGCAGCATTAGGAGTTGGTGTGGTTAATTGTTGCCATGGACCATTTCCATTGGGTAATCTTCCAAAGCTTTTATCAGAAGTTTGCGCAGTGTAGGTTATTGAATCTAATCCTATCAATGATGGAGAATATAGGCCAATAGATTCACCAGAACCTGATAATTTGAAGTTTGTGTGCAAAGGACCTAAAGCCACGCTATCATCAGCAAGTATCAGCAAATATGATTTAGACTTAATGATAGTGGAAGAGCTGCCTGAAGGAAAAATATATTGATCTTTTTCACTTAAGTTATCGGTAATGCTATAGCCTGCAAGATTTACATCAGTTTCTCCAGCATTATAAATTTCAATCCAATCAGGAAAATTTGTATTTCCAGGAACAGAAACGGTGCTGTTACTTGCTAAAAATTCATTGATGGTAAGTTTTATCGTAGAGTCTACTGGAACAGGTGGTTTATTCGGATCAATGGAATCTGCCACATAAAGTCTGTCTTTTACACAACTTGAAAATGTAAAAACACAAAAAATAAAAATAATAAGTGTACTGATTTTTTTCATTTAAATAACTTTATTGTTATGTTTTATCTAATCAAATTAATTTTTACAAAGTTATCTAGATGACATGTCTTGAATCACTTTATAAGTTTAACAATAGATTATTTTTATTATTCTATTATTATAATTTCACTAATCTTTTGACCTCTCTATTTCCATTGAGGTTAAACTCAATAAAGTAGACTCCTGTTCCCAAGTGTTCAATATTTAAGTTAAATTGTTTTGTTCCATTTTCTGCAACTATTGCCTGGGATGAAATCAGTTGCCCTTGTAAATTAAACATATTGATGCTTCCTTCAATTACTTCTTTATTTAAGCTTACACCCAATACGTTTTGATTGTTTGGATTAGGATAAATGGTGATCTCGTTTGAAGAATTTTGAGGCGTAATGGTATTTAATACTACACCACCATTTTGGATAAATCTTGCATAAAACTCCTGATAAAATTGATTGGCCACATTTTGATCATGTATTACAACAGTGTTTTCATCATTTTTATTATTGGCATTATTGCTCCAATTGTGTGAACCTGTCCATACTTGTGGATCACTACTATTGTTTTCTTGATCTACGATTAAGTATTTATGATGCATAATGCTGTTTGCACTATCTGCATTTGCAAGCATATGGCCTGGTTGCATTCCATTTACAAGGTCGTTCCAAGTGAGAGAACCTACAGCTGAGTGGGTTAGTCCATAGGCATTTACTCCTGCTGCAACTTTATCTGTAATGGCTTGTGCTAAATCAAATCTGGTAATAACCATTGACGCAAAATACATGGAATTATCAGCAGTGTTGATTGTGTTGGTTAATTTATTATTGACATTGTCAGAAGGGCTGAAATAACATTCTACTCTTTTTCCACCAATATTAAACTCATGTGGTGTGTTATCAGTTTTTGTTGGACCAAATCTAGAATTAGCTAAACTAGGATTTGGACCATTACTTCCCCACATTTCATTAAATTCAAGTGTATAAGCTTTAGCCAAACTTTGATCTTGAAAAATAACTACATTGTTTGGATCGTGATTTATTTGCCCTTCTTGCCAATTAGTAGCACCCGTCCAAACGATAGCTTTATTAGGGTTGGAATGATTGGCATCAATAATTACGAATTTATTATGCATGATGCCATAATTACCACCAGTAGGACTAGGTATTTTAATAATACTACTGCTTATAGCAGCAATACCTGTATTTGTAGCAGCCAAACTTCCATCAGAAATTACACGTACTGCCACTCCTCTGTTGTAAGCAGCATTGATAGCATCTGAAATATTAGAGATATTTGTTAAATTAAAATCATAAATAGTAATATCAAGCGATTGGCTTGCTCTGTCAATGTAGGCAATTAAGGTATCATCAATAGCTTCAAACAACTGCGTGGCGTTTTGATTAATGGCTACTGAATTATCAACACTCGCATTAAAGTAAGTAATAATATTTCCGGTTGAAAGAGATTTAGTTGCATAAATTCCCATAGTGCTAAAAGCAGTATCAGTGCCTTGCACAGAAAAACATTTGGCATATACAATGGCTGCAGGACTTAATCCTGTGAGGGTTACTTCGTGTGTTGCAGTGTTGCCAATCCCGTTTGCATAACCAAGTTCAAGATTGGGAGTTATGCCATAGCGTACTTCAGAAGAACCTAAAGAATCGGTTAACCATGATAATTTAAAGCCATTGGTAACAATGTTCGAAACTGAAATTGGACTAATAATTTGAATGGTGGGTGGAATAATAAAATCATTATAATCTCTTGCTATAATTTGATAATCAGTAATATATTGAGACGATATGCCAATTAAATCAATTGTGCCATTTGGTATCACTTGCCCTATCATTGGCGAACCTGATCTGATATATAGAATAAAACTAGCTACGCCAGAAGTTAAGGTATAAGAAGTGTTTCCTGTAAAAGCTTGGCCTGCATTTTGAAAAGTTACATTATTAATCCTAACAAGTTCACCTTCATTGAGCTCACCCATTTGAGTTGGAACTATTAGTTGAGGTTGCGGAATTGCATTGCCACTGCTGTGAACCACAAAAGCCGACACAGGTTGAATTTCAAGCAATCCATTGTAGTCAAATAAAACGCCAGTGATTGTAACACTATCTCCTCTTTCTAGCGCGGCAAGTTGAGTGTCATAGGCTGCTAAACCTGCAGTGTTGTCTTGAAAATATCTAATGACTCCTAATTCTGGTCCGTTGGTTACAATACCAGAAACTGTTACTGTTGCACCCACACCTAATAGTCGAGCAGCTGCAATATTGGTTTGTGCAAAAATGTGGTTTGGGAAAAGAAAAGCAAGTAAAAATAGGTAGTAAATATTTTTTTTCATAGGGTTTTTATTGCTGCACAAAGGTGCATCTAAAAGCCCTTTGGCATTTCTTTTAATTGTAAACTATATGTTAAGTAATTGTTATGCAGCCTATGGTGCAAGCCTATGAAGTTAGCAATTCCTTAACAGTTTTTATTAAATTAAAGAAAAATCGACAAATCATGAAACAACATTAATCCTAAAATTACGTCTTGTTTATCAATAATATAAACTGCAAATTTGCGAACATAAATATTTGATACAATTAAAATTACAGTCATGGAATTTAGAATCGAAAAAGACACGATGGGTGAGGTAAAGGTGCCTGCACAAAAATACTGGGGAGCGCAAACAGAGCGCAGCAGAAATAATTTTAAAATTGGTCCCGAAGCCAGTATGCCACATGAAATCATTTATGCTTTTGCTTACTTGAAAAAAGCTGCAGCACACGCTAATCATGACCTTGGCGTATTAAATGCCGAAAAAAGAGATTTAATCTCAAAGGTGTGCGATGAAATTTTAACTAAAATACATGATGGAGAATTTCCCTTAGTTGTTTGGCAAACAGGCAGTGGCACACAAAGTAATATGAATGTAAATGAAGTAATTGCCAATCGCGGACATGTATTAAATGGTGGAAAATTATTGGATGATAAAAAAGCATTACATCCCAACGATGATGTCAACAAATCGCAAAGCAGTAATGATACTTACCCAACCGCCATGCATATAGCAGCATACAAGCAGGCGGTTGAAATTACAATACCGGGTTTGGAAAAATTACGCGACACGCTTGCAGCCAAATCAGCCGCATTTACCAATATTGTAAAGGTTGGAAGAACGCATTTTATGGATGCCACACCCCTCACTCTGGGGCAAGAGTTTGGTGGATATGCACAACAAATTACAAATAGCATCAGAGCAATTAAAAACGCCTTAGAAATGGTGAAAGAGCTTGCATTGGGTGGCACTGCGGTGGGTACAGGACTGAATGCTCCCAAAGGATATGATGTATTGGTGGCTAAAAAAATTGCTGAGTTTACGCAATTGCCTTTTGTTACTGCGCCAAATAAATTCGAAGCGCTTGCGGCTCACGATGCTATGGTGGAGCTCAGTGCGGCCTATAAAAGGACTGCCGTAGCGTTAATGAAAGTAGCCAACGATGTGCGTATGCTGTCTTCTGGTCCACGCAGTGGTATTGGCGAAATAGTCATTCCTGATAACGAGCCGGGATCTTCAATTATGCCTGGCAAGGTTAATCCAACACAGCCCGAAGCCTTAACAATGGTTTGCGCTCAGGTAATGGGAAATGATGTGGCAGTTGGTATTGGTGGTGCTACAGGTCATTTTGAATTGAATGTGTTTAAGCCTTTGATTGCTGCCAATGTGTTGCAAAGTGGTCGTTTAATTGGCGATGCTTGTGTATCTTTCAACGATAACTGCGCAGTGGGTATCGAACCTAATTACGATACCATTAAAAAACATTTAGAAAATTCATTGATGTTAGTAACAGCGCTAAACCCTCACATTGGATATGAAAATGCGGCTAAAATTGCAAAGAAGGCGCATAAAGAAAATAAGACTTTAAGACAAGCTGCTATTGAATTAAGTCTGTTGACCGATGAACAATTCACACAGTGGGTAAAGCCCGAAGATATGGTTTAACATAATCATCTATCAGTAGTCAATTGTCAACATATCAACCGCTTTTAGTCTTGCTTAAAAAAAGCTCAGCTATTGTTTTGTTGCTTATTTTAATAGATGTACAATGGAGTGTGGCACAAGAAAAGCAAAGAGCAGACGAACTTAAAAAAGAAAGAACAATAAGAGGAAACAGGTTCAAAGTTTTCAATAATTATGTCAATTTTGGAAGTGGTGTTGGCCGTGCTATTGAAGACAACCGACTGTGGTATCCTACTGCTGTGGAATATAATTTTCATATCAAACGTGCGTATTTCATGTTTGGTTATCAGCGAACTGATTTGAGTGGTTTTTTAAATAAACCTAAGCGAAACCGAATGAATGATTTGCATTTTTGTGTGGGTTTCAGACGAGAAACCAAGGTGATAAACATTGCCTACTATGGAGGTGTGTCGCGTGCATGGGGAGTTCAAAATGATACGCTTGCTTTTGGAACCTACGGCATATATGCCGAAGCGCAGTTTGTTCGAAAATTATTTTATGATGTTGGCGCGGGTATCTCCGTATTTGGTCACTACAACAACTCTTTTCCACTTTTTGGTATTCGATTAGATATTTTTTTAAGTGGTGCTTATCAAGGTAAAATGAATGCTGATTCAGAATAACAATCAATCATATTTTATGCAAAATTACGGCTCATTAATAGAACAGGCATGGCAAAATCGAGAACTACTGAAGGAAAACCCAATTCAGGATATTATTCGAGAAGTTATTGCCTTGCTCGATAACGGACAACTGAGAGTGGCTGAGCCCCTCGAAGATGGAACTTGGAAAGTAAACGAATGGATCAAGAAGGCAGTAATCATGTATTTCCCCATTCAACAAATGGAAGTGCATGAGGTGGGTATTTTTGAGTATTATGATAAGATGCTTTTAAAACGTAATTACAAAGCACTGGGCGTACGCGTGGTTCCCAATGCGGTAGCGCGTTATGGTGCGTATTTAGCTTCTGGTGTAATCATGATGCCAAGTTATGTCAACATCGGTGCTTATGTTGATTCGGGAACTATGGTGGATACTTGGGCCACGGTAGGTTCATGCGCGCAAATTGGGAAAAACGTACATTTGAGTGGAGGAGTTGGTATTGGTGGTGTATTAGAACCTGTGCAAGCAGCTCCTGTAATTATTGAAGATGGCGCCTTTATTGGCTCGCGCAGTATTGTGGTGGAAGGTGTTAGGGTAGGGAAGGAGGCCGTACTAGGTGCCAACGTTGTGCTAACAATGAGCACTAAAATAATTGATGTTACGGGCGAAGAACCTATTGAAATGAAAGGTTATGTTCCTGAACGCTCTGTAGTAATTCCCGGGGCATACAGCAAACAGTTTAAGGCAGGTACATATCAAGTGCCATGTGCATTAATTATCGGAAAAAGAAAAGCAAGCACCGATTTAAAAACCTCGCTCAACAGTGCTTTGCGCGAATATGATGTTGCTGTTTAAATAATAGAAAATTTGAAAAACTGTATTTATGTGATTCCCTGCACGCTCAGCAGCAATGAAAACATGAGTGTTATTTCACCGGAAGTGGCAACTGCAGCCGCAGCCTGCGA
>JBILUU010000263.1:0-4478 GCA_044370815.1 Bacteroidia bacterium | reverse complement strand
AGTTTTTCTTTTCATTCTAAAAAAAATCTGTTTTAAATCTATTAATTCAACTTCTAAATAATACCGAACGCCTTCCGTTATATTTTTCTTAACGCCATTTTCACAAGGCCAACATCATTTTTTTTAAACACCAAACTACAATGAAACATGTTAGCTATTTATTTCTAATGCAAGCGCATTATTGGAATTCGGGTTGTAAACATCTACTAAGCTGGCTTACCCTCATAAAGCTACCTGTACTTTGCACTCGATATTTCTGTTGATTAATAGGGTTTTAGTGCCAATATTATTTATTTTATTCCTATGAATCTTTAAAACTTTATCAATTAATAATTGACATTGAACCTACAATTTAAATTATTCATGCTTTTTTTTTTAAGCGGATTAATTTTTTACATTTGCGCATATTTTTAAAAAAATGCGAATAGCAATTATAGGTTACGGATACTGGGGACCAAATTTGGTACGAAATTTCTCTGCAACTGAAGGGGCACAATTAAAACTTGTTATTGATGGCCGAGAAGAGCGTTTACAGCTTGTTAGAAAAAATTATCCTCAAATAGATACTTCTAAGGATGTTGAGGATGCTTTCTCAAGAAATGATATTGATGCGGTAGTCATTGCTACTCCGGTTTTTACTCATTTCGAATTTGCAAAAAAAGCATTGTTAAACGGCAAGCATGTTTTGATTGAAAAACCAATGACATCGACCGTGGCCGAATCCGAAGAGCTCATTAATTTGGCTATTCAAAAGCAAAAATTGTTGATGGTTGACCATACATTTTTATATACCGGAGCGGTGATGAAAATGAAGGCCTTGATTGATGACGGACATATTGGCAACACCCAATATTTTGACTCCACCCGAATCAATTTAGGATTGTTTCAACCTGATGTGAATGTGCTTTGGGATCTTGCACCGCACGATATATCAATTTTAAATCATTTGATAAAATACAAACCTGTGAGTGTAAATGCAACAGGATTATCACACACAAAAAATGGCATTGAAAACATTGCCTATTTAACTGTAAATTACGAATCAGATTTTATTGCACATTTCAATTGCTCATGGACCTCACCTGTAAAGCTCAGGACCCTGCTGATTGGCGGTGATAAGAAAATGTTATTATTCAACGATTTGGAACCTACCGAAAAAATACGGGTGTATGATACTGGTTTCTCACACAAAACCGATGAGGAAAGAAAAAAGATTTTGGTTGATTACAGAGCAGGTGATGTACATTTACCCAAGGTAGAATCAAAAGAAGCGCTCGGAGGAATGGCTTCGGATTTTGTACAATCCATACAAAAGCAAACAGCTCCCTTATCTGATATGTACTCGGGTTTAAGTGTGATAAAAATTTTGGAAGCTGCACAAAAATCAATCAAACAAAACGGAAAAGAAATTCAATTATAATGGAAATAGTTACCATAGATGAGCCCCGCAAAACATTGAACAATGTAAAACTTGGGGAAGGTGTTAAAATATTCAACTTTGTAAATGCATACGGCTGCAGCATCGATAGCGGATCAAAGGTAGGTGCCTTTGTTGAAATTCAGAAAGGTGCCAGTATTGGTAAAAACTGCAAAATATCGAGCCATAGTTTTATTTGCGAAGGTGTTCATATCGAAGACAATTGTTTTATTGGTCATGGTGTAATGTTTACCAACGACCTTTTTCCTCGTGCCACCAATGCTGATGGGAGTCAACAAACTGATGCGGATTGGACTATGGTTGAAACCTTTGTAAAGAAAGGAGCTTCTATAGGCAGCAATGCCACTATTTTATGCGGCATTACGATAGGTGAAAACGCTCTTATTGGTGCCGGTTCCACAGTAACTAAAGATGTTCCTGCCAATGCAGTTGTGGCCGGAAATCCTGCTAAAGTATTAAAGTATATAAAATAACCATATGATTCCTTGCCTCGATTTAAAAAGACAACATCAGTCTATTAAAAAAGAAATTTTTGAAGCTTTTGAAAAAGTATATGAAAATACCGCTTTTTCGGGCGGTCCGTTTGTAGAAGAATTTGAAAAAAGCTTTGCCCGTTATTGCAACACTTCCTATGCTGTAGGTGTAAACAATGGAACAACAGCATTGCATTTGGCAATGATGGCCCTTGGCATAGGTCAGGGCGATGAAGTGATTATTCCTGCTAACACTTTTATTGCCACTGCTTGGGGAGTATCTCATGTTGGAGCCACTCCGGTATTTGTTGACTGCGATGCAGACACATGGGAGATTGATGCATCAAAAATAGAGCAAGCTATTACATCTAAAACAAAAGCAGTGATAGGTGTTCATTTGTATGGTCAACCCTTTGATATTGATGCAGTCAAACAAATTTGCGACAAACACAATCTTTTTTTGGTTGAGGATGCAGCACAGGCGCAAGGCGCAAAATACAACGGAGTTAATGTTGGGGGATTTGGTGAGATGGCTTGCTTCAGCTTTTATCCGGGAAAAAATTTAGGTGCTTGCGGTGAAGCCGGAGGTTTATCAACCAATAGCGAGAAATACACCAAGCATTTGCAAAGCTTAAGAAATCATGGTTCTGTGGTAAGATATTATCATGATGAGATTGGCTATAACATGCGCATGGGCGGTTTAGAAGGTGCCTCATTGAGTGTAAAATTAAAATACCTAGACAGTTGGAATAATAGCAGAAGGGCAATTGGTAAGCGCTATCTAAGCGAAATAAATAACCCTAAGGTGAAGATGCAAAAACAACCTGACAATACAGATTCTATCTTTCATTTGTTTGTTGTAACCGTTGAAAACAAGGATGCTTTTGTGAAGCATCTTGCAGATAACGGAATAGCTGCGGCCTTTCATTATCCTGTACCCTGTCACCTTCAAAAAGCATATGCTTATTTAGGACATCAAGCCGGTGATTTTCCCAACTCTGAATACTTGGCCTATCACTGTGTTTCATTACCCATGTTTGCTGAGTTGACTGATGAAGAGGTAAACACTGTAATCGATGTTGTAAACAAATACTGATGAAACAACCGCTATTTATTTTTCCGTTCAACGGCAATGGATTAGAAGCGCTTGATTGTATAGATAGCAGTCGTTTTCAATTTATTGGTTTTATTGATGACACACCTGAAAAACAAGGTATGCATGATATGGGGTTTACCGTATTCTCTAGAGACATTCTTAAAGAATACTTCGATTTTAGAATTATTGCTGTTCCGGGCAGCCCGAGCAGTTTTATGGTAAGAGACCAAATCATCAACAGTTTGCAATTAGATGATCATTATTTCACAACACTTATTCATCCTAAGGCATCTATTTCTCCACTTGCAAAAATTGGTAATAATGTACTCATTATGAGTGGTGTGGTATTAACCGCAAATGTCATAATCGAAGATCATGTGTGCATACTTCCTAATACGGTTGTGCATCACGACTCAACTATTGGCAAGTATACCTTGATAGGTTCTAACTGTACTGTTGCCGGTTACACAAAAATTGGTTCGTATTGCTACATTGGTAGTGGCAGCAGCATTATCAATAATGTTACAGTTGGTTCTAATTGCCTCATAGGTATGGGAACCAACGTAATCAAGGATGTTGCCCATCATAGTAAAGTAGTTGGTAACCCCGCAAGAGCGCTAACATCATGAAACTACAAGTAGTTATACCTGCGCACAATGAACAAGAAAATATTGTTCGTGTGATTGATGAGTTGATTGATAAAATCAGCAAGATCGATTTGATTGCAAGCTATAACATTGTTGTGGTTGATGACCACTCAAGTGATAGTACTTTTTCCAAAGTTAAATCACTTAACCAGCCACACGTAAAGTGTATTCGCCTAAGCAGAAGAAGTGGCAGTCATACAGCAATAAGAGCAGGACTTCAGCAATCAACCGGAGATGTTACACTTTGTATTTCTGCCGATGGGCAAGATAACTGTAACATCCTTGGAGAGATGATTATTAAAATTAAAGAGGGTAGTAATATTGTATGGGGCCTTAGAAAAAAAAGAGAAGAAGATTTTCGCAGCGAACTATTTGCCCGTTGGTTTTATTTTGTGCTTGGTTTGCTCACTAAAAACAACAAAGACATTGATTACTCGAGAGCCGATTACTACCTAATGGATAAAAGAGTTTTAAATTCGATCAACTCATGCAACGAAAAAAATACCTCACTGTTTGGCCTGCTGATATGGATTGGCTTTAATCAAACTTATGTGGAGTACGATAGAAGAGAAAGATTAAGCGGGAACAGCAAGTGGAACTTCAACAGTAGGGTTAAATTAGCGAAAGATTGGATATTTTCATTCAGCGGGGTTCCAATCAAACTTATTTCGTGGTTGGGCTATTTATCAGCCGGTGTGGGCATCATTTATTCAATCATCTTATTTATTTGTGCGCTGCTTGGCAAAACAAGTCCCGGTTGGGCCGAAAATGCCATCACTGTATTAATTGCAAGCGGCATACAAATGTTGATGTTGGGTATTGTA
>JBILUU010000262.1:0-4482 GCA_044370815.1 Bacteroidia bacterium | reverse complement strand
TTGATTTAAACATTGACGGCAGCAACTACAAAGCGCTCATGCAAGAAATTCAATTCCACGTGATCAACGACAAAATCATTCATATCGATTTCCTCGAAATGTTTGACAACAAGCCAGTTGTTATTGATATCCCTGTTCACACTACAGGTAACTCAATTGGTGTAAAAGCGGGTGGTAAACTTACTCTGAATGTTAGAAAGTTAAAGGTAAGAGCCCTTCCGGCTAACTTACCCGACAGTATCGAAATCAAAATTGATGACTTGGATATAGGAAAGAGCATCAGGGTAAATGAAATCCCTGTAGAAAACATTGAGTTGCTCGACACGCCTAACATGGTTGTAGTAACCGTAAAGGCAACGCGTAATATGGCCTCCGCAGCCACAGAAGCAACTAAAGCTCCTGCTAAAAAGTAATAATATTTAATTACTTATCATAAAAGGGATGCAATTAACTTTGCGTCCCTTTTTTATTGAATACCAATTGCATTTATTTTAGTCAAACTAATAAATAAACCCAAATTCCGCATTAGGAAATTAGAATACCAATCTGAAACAAGTCCAATTGCGGGCAAGGTTTATGGCTTGCGTGCTATCACAAAGAAATAGCGCTTAAAAATTTCACTCCTTTCTATCACAAATCCCTTTTCTTTCATGCCTGATTCAAAGGGCTCAAGCGAGTCGAAATGATAGGTGTGATCATCATGACCTACCTTACTTCTCTTATAGTAGAGGTATCGCGCCAGGCGCTCAAAAAAAGTATCTGACAATAATTTTTGTGATGTTTTAGTGGCATCGGCCGCATCGGCAGGAATATCCAAGTGGCTGCTTATAAATAAGGTTCCTCCCGGTTTTAGGATGCGGTATGCTTCCGCAAAAAAGGCCTTGTAATCTTTAAAATGATCGATGGCCGACAAACTCATGACCACATCTGTAAAATTATTTTTGAATGGTAGTTCTTCGGCAAAGGCAAGCACATGCTTCATTTTTAGCTGTGTAAGCTTGGGATAAATTCTTATAAACTGATCGTGCAATAAACGCAAATTGGGATCCACCAAATAATAATCTATTTGTTCAGGATATTGAAAAAAAGAACACAAGGCATGCCCTGTTCCGGCACCTACATCAACCACCACTTTATCTTTGATATTTCCCATGCCCGACCTAAGTGAAAGGTAATTGGCAACAGGAACACTATTGACAAGGGTATATACCGAAAGTGATTTATGATAGTTCAAGAACTGCTGATTAAGTCGCTCCCACTCCTTGTCTTCGGGCTTTTTTTCGGTTGCTTTGATAAAGTCCACCACCTCATCATGTTTGCTAAACACCTTTCCGGTTTTGGTACATTTTACCTCATTGCCAACAATACTCAACTGCCCATCATGATTACCCGGGCTACGCAGGTTATCAATATAGGCCACAACAGCTTCGCGTGTTTGTTGAAACAACTGAGCAGGTTCGTAAATATTACGCTCCTTATCAATCAGATTGAGATATATTTGTTCGGGTGTCATTTGCATCGTGTATAGCTAAAGTTAAACTTTAAATAGGCATTGTCAATCAAATTTCCTATGCTTTATGTTCCTTTTCGTTGAGCGCAATATCAAGAAATTTTTGAAAATTTATTTCCGCATTGTAAAAGTTCTTCCATTTGTAATAGGCCGAGTGACACATACTCGTCTTCTGCTCTTGAGATAGTGCAAAATAGGCCTTTATTTCATTGGCAATATCTTGCGCAGTAGGATTGGCATCAACGATAATACCATTCACACCATGGTCAACAATTTCTTTTACACCACCTACATCGGTAGATAAAACAGGAATTCCAAAACTCATACACTCCATCATGCTTACCGGTATACCTTCAGAAGAACTAGCGCTAATAAATAAATCAAAATGATTGTTTTGATAATGGGCATATACCTGTGGAATAGAACAATTGCCCAACCATTCAACTTTAACATTTGATTTACTACTTAGTAACTCGGCAGCCTTTTCCTTCAATTTTTGGGTGTGATTTTCATAGTAAGCGCCAATATGATGCCACTCAATTTTAAAATTGTCAATTTGTGCTATCGCCTCAAGGATGAGGTCCACCCGCTTGAGCGGATAGATGTAACTCACACTGATAATTTTAAGTGTATCGGTGGTAAGGTATTCTTTAGGAGGCAATGGATTTGCAGTACCAAGTCTGGAAACAAATTGCTTATACTCGGGCATTTTAAACTCATAATGGCTATTAAAATAGGACTTACCAAGCTCAGAAATAAAATGCAATTGATCGAGTTGCTTCACTGTATTTTCTAAGAAAGGAATGTAGTTGTTCACATGTCTTTCTTTGTATATATCCAAACTATGCGCCTTACTAACGAGCTTAAATGAATAACTGTCTTTAATCAATGCAGCGGCATAAGTTCCTTCAAGCAACCAATGGCTATATACCAAAGAAACCCCACCATCATGTTTTAATATATTCAGCATCAAATCGCGCAAGAACAGCACTTTAGAATGTTGCAGCGTGAGGTGTTTAAAAAGTTTTTTGTTTAATTTGCCTCGTTTAATTGCAAGCAAAATCTCTTTGCGATAGGTTGGACTGAGCATTGCTCTCACAATGGAATTAGAAGCCTTTGGAGTAAATTTACTCTCTATCAATTTTGCATTAGAAGGAATAATTCTTTCAACTTTATCTTCTACACTTATAGGAATGATGTACACTTTATTGAATTGTTTGCATATCATTTCAACCTCCACATCAACATAATAATCAAATGTTGAATAGGGATAAAAAAGTGTAAACAAAACCGCACTATCCTGACCTTTACTACCCACTGTTTATTTTTATGTAATTAATTCAAAAAGCAAATATGTAAATTTTAATTGAATAATGTCATATTGCCTATTGATCAACATTAACTGTAAGTTTTCAAACGATTAAGACAATATTTTTACACATTAATTTGGTCAATTAATAGGTCCGAAAGTTATACCAATGTGATTTATAAATTATGTCAATAATTTACAAGTCTTACATCGGTAAATGCCGACCGTAAAGAAGTTTGGCACATATGTAGTTTTACAAATTTGGACCATTACTTATTCCACATCGGTATTACACGATAAAATGCCTTTCGGAAAATTAAAAGACCTTACACTAATTATCCTTAATTTTGCATAAATGAAAGGTAAAATACGAATGTCATAAATACAACTTACATTATTTGAAATTGCAACCACTTTATGCCCAATCAATATACTCACATCGTTTTAGGTTCGAGCCCTCTCTGTTTGACTGAAGCCATATGTCTTCAACTTAGCGGAAAAAAGGTTTTATTAATTGAATCAGAGCATGCAATGGGAGGTTCATGGAAAACTATTCAAACAAAAAAATTTAAAGATGTTGAAACAGGTTGCCATGTGATGTACAGAAATCGTGCTGCCTATCAGTTTATGGAAGAAAAGCTTGGGATTAAGATGCCTGATTTTACTCCACAACCCCTAATCATCAGACATGATCAAAAAGCAAACTATAAGTATACCAACTTTTGGGATGTCATCGATGTGGGCTTAGCTGTTCATTTCAAAAAAAGAGAAATCAGAACGGTGCTGGCTTATATTAAAAGAGCGGTAATTGAATTGGCAGACAAGGGTAAATTTCGCTACCCTGATGGCGGCTCAAAAATGATGCTCGAAAAACTGATGCACAAAGCGCAAGAAACCGGTGTCATTTTCAAGACCTTGCAGGTAGATGGAATTTACATTAAGAATCAGTCAGTAGCGCTGATGGATGGCAGCGAAAAAATTACAGCCGATCACCTTATCATCACACCCAACACTACTTTAAAAGAAATAAAAAGTGATGATCAGTCTTTTGATATTTCGGTGGCAGAGAAAAGATCGGTGGCCAATTTATTTTTATTGATTGAGGGCTCTGCTATTCAAACCATGTCATACGTAGGTGTAAAGAAGCATAAAATATTCAGATTAGCTGATATGACCTATCACAACAAGCACTACCTCGATAAAGGACAAAGAGTAATTTGCGCGCAAATAAGACAAGAATATTTACAAAAAGAGAGCGATGCCGAAGCAATTAAAGATGAGGTGGTAAGTTTCCTAAAAAAATTCAATTTGGTGAGTAGCAACATGGTTTTAAAAGATTGGGAATTGTATCACTACGATTATTACCACCGACACGAGCATTTCCTAAAGGAACTCCCCAATCAGTTTATGAAACAAGTACAAATATTACGGTCGCACAACTTCATCATTTCCATGTCAGAAATTGCCGAAAGATGGAAGCATCATTTACCTTCGGTATGATGAAATCAATTGGAAGTAAAATATTTTATGCGGCTTTTAAAGTTGTTTATTTTTATCCTATATTTCGCATTATAAATGCGTAAACGATAAAGAAACTGTAAATCAGATTTTTATACCGATTACACTTTCAATTTAGTCCAATTGCGGCTTAACCTTATTGGAC
>JBILUU010000261.1:0-4491 GCA_044370815.1 Bacteroidia bacterium | reverse complement strand
CTACAAGCTGCCAATTAAAAGAAATGTTTTGCTTAAAGATGATTTTTAAACCGCCATTGCCGTTTAAGGAATGAGGCTGACCGGCTGCATCCACAATGCGGTAAGAGAAACCAAATGTGGTATTAGCTGTTATAGGGCCTATCAAGGGTGAAGTGGTAGAATCGGTAAATGAAGTATCATTCATATTCATGGTTAATGAGTTGCTACCATTTAAACCTCTTTGAGCGGTAACAATGATATCGTTCACTATGCCAAAAGGAATAAAATCAACATTCCAGCCGCCCTGCTCTTCAATGGTTTGACCGGCAATTAAGCTGTCAAAATTTTGATAGTATGGAAAGATGGCCCCTGAGCCCGGCTGAGCGCTCACATTAACCAGTGCAGCAAATAAAAATAAAAATGATAGTGGAGTAATTTTTTTAATCATGAGTGTTTGTTTTAATAAAGTTTATAATACAAATATATTAAAAAATAGGTTCAATACTGTACCCTTTTTGGCGAAGTAAATTAAGCACCCCTTTTTCGCCACCGAGGTGCGCAGCACCAACAGCAATAAAGGTAGGTTGTAGTTTTACCAACTTTTCTATTTCGGGAATCCAGCTTTCATTTCGGTGGTTGAGAAACACATCCTCAAACTGTTCAAAGTTGCCCTCCTCACTAATTGTCATGTGGTGCAGCTTTTCTATATTTTGTTGTTTATACACTACAATCATTTCATTGAAGGTACGCATGCCTGCGGCTCCTTTGTTAATGGATTGCAACATTTCCTTTATTTGTGAAGCAATTGAAACCGTATCAAGAATCTTCATTTGTAGGGCGATGTCCTCTAAACCAACCTGATTCATCTTCTTTTTCTTGGCCATTTTGGCAAAAGTTTCCTCATATGATTTGGTGGCTTTGAGTTGTTCCTTTAATACTAAACTTTGCAAATAAAAAGGTTTTAACCTTGAGTACAATTTTATCTTCAAACCCGACATCTTCACTGAGTCCCTTAAAAAAGATTGTATCAACTCTGCCTCAGCTGTTGTGCAATAATCAAAAATGGTTTTGTTATCGGGCAGGATAGCTGCCATTCCCACTTCCTTTTTAGTTTCCTTACTCATGTTTAAGTCAACCTCCAGTGCCAATGTTTTGCACGATTTAAAAGCTTCTTCAGCCGGCTTACTCAAGAAGAAATCTTTTTTAGGAATTAAGTGAATGGTACCAAATACATAAGAAGGACTATTGATACCCGGCCCGGTAACTTTCCAACACAAACTGTTTGCTTGATTACTTTGGGCAAGGGCATGCACATACCATGCAATGAGCAAGCTCAGTAAAACTGATTTTTTAAAATTGGACCTAGGCATGTATAAATAATTTAATTTGTTGGTTTGTTTTGATGGGAGAATTCCATTAAGTAGGCCTTTACAAAAGCATCAATATCTCCATCCATAACAGCAGTAACATTACTTGTTTCGAATCCGGTGCGCACATCCTTAATTAATTTGTAGGGATGCATTACATAATTTCTGATTTGCGACCCCCACTCTATTTTCATTTTGCTTCCTTCAATGGCAGCTTGCGATTCCATGCGCTTGCGCAACTCAATTTCGTATAGCTGTGATTTCAATAATCGGATGGCATTCTCCTTATTTTGCAATTGCGAGCGGCTTTCTTGATTCTTGATAATAATTCCTGTAGGCTTATGATGCAGACGCACTGCTGTTTCTACCTTGTTTACGTTTTGTCCTCCTGCCCCACCCGATCTAAAAGTGTCCCACTCAATATCGCCCATGTTCACTTCTATCTCAATGGTATCATCAATAAGTGGATATGCGTATACCGAAGCAAACGAGGTGTGTCGCTTAGCATTAGAGTCGAATGGAGAAATACGCACCAAGCGATGTACGCCACTTTCACCTTTAAGGTAACCGTAAGCAAATTCGCCAATAATTTCAATCGTAACAGATTTTATACCTGCCACATCGCCTTCCTGAAAATCGGATTCTACAATTTGAAAGCCATGTTTATCGGCCCACATTTTGTACATGCGTAATAGCATTGACGCCCAATCGCAACTTTCTGTTCCGCCCGCACCACTGTTAATGGTGAGCACAGCGCTCAAACTATCTTCCTTACCGCTAAGCATATTTTTGAACTCAAGCTCTTCGAGCAACTTCATAGCTTCCGCAAAACCGGTATCCAAATCCGTTTCGTTGGCCAAACCTTCTTTCACAAAATCCATCATGGTAAAGGCATCATCGGCCTTGCTCAAGCATTGGTTAAAGGCATTGGTCCAATTCTTTTTTGACTGTATGAGCTTCAATTGCTCTTCAGCTTTTTTAGGATCATCCCAAAAATTAGGAGCGAGAGTTTTTTCCTCTTCCTCCTCTATTTCACGTATCTTACGATCGATGTCAAAGATACCTCCTCAGCGCTTCAACGCGCTCTCTGAGATCTCTCAGTTGTTCTATAGTTATCATGCCGCAAAGGTAATTAAAAAGTTTATTTTCAAAAGTGCGCTACTTTTTATGTAGTGAGTTATTATATTCGTAGCTCGTTACCACAATCATTTAAAGTTTACCACGCATGAGTTATCCATATCAAATAAAAACACTCGCTGATTATCACACCCAATATCAAAACAGTATTAATAACCCCGAAGCATTTTGGGACAACATTGCCCAGCATTTTGCTTGGCGAAAACCATGGGAAAAAGTGTTGCAATGGGAATTTAAAACACCTACAGTACGTTGGTTTGATGGGGCACAACTGAATATTACCGAAAATTGTATCGACCGCTACGCAGCCACTCAACCCCATACTGCGGCAATCATTTGGGAGCCCAATAATCCAAACGAACAACAGCGCATCATTACCTATCAAGAGTTACACTTTAAAGTATGTCAGTTTGCACACGTGCTTCAAAACAATGGTATAAAAAAAGGCGATCGCGTTTGTATATACATGGGCATGATTCCTGAGTTGGCCATAGCCATGTTAGCATGTGCAAGAATAGGTGCTATACACTCCATCATTTTCGGAGGTTTTTCGGCACAAGCCATTTCCGACCGCTTACAAGATGCACAAGCCACTTGCATTATCACCTGCGATGGTGCCTACCGTGGTGCAAAAGATATTCCACTTAAAAGTGTAATTGACGATGCCTTGGTAGCGTGCAACTTTGTTAAACGTGTTATTGTATGCACCCGCACAAGCACTCCGGTAAGTATGATCAAGGGAAGAGATGTGTGGTGGGATGATGAAGTAAAACATGTTGAATCAATGGGAAATCCTGACTTCCCTGCTGTGTCAATGGAAGCAGAAGATGCCTTATTTATCCTATACACATCGGGCTCAACGGGTAAACCCAAAGGAGTGGTTCATACTTGTGCCGGCTACATGGTTTGGGCCAACTACACCTTTGTTAACGTGTTTCAATATCAACAAGGGCAAATACATTTTTGCACAGCCGATATCGGGTGGATTACCGGTCATAGTTACATTGTGTATGGTCCTTTAAGTGCAGGTGCCACCACACTTATGTTTGAGGGAGTACCTACTTGGCCCGATGCAGGCAGGTTTTGGGATATTGCACAAAAGTACAAGGTTGATATTTTGTATACAGCACCCACAGCCATAAGAAGTCTCATGGGCTTTGGCAATGCTTTTTTTGAAGGAAAAGATTTGAGCAGCATTAAAGTATTGGGCACCGTTGGTGAACCTATCAATGAAGAAGCTTGGCATTGGTATCATAAAAATATTGGAAAAGAAAAAGCACCTGTGGTTGACACCTGGTGGCAAACCGAAACCGGAGGTATATTGATTTCAAACTTGGCCGGAGTAACCCCTGCAAAGCCATCATTTGCCACCTTACCACTGCCCGGTGTGCAACCTGTATTGGTTGATGAAAATGGTAAAGAAATAGAAGGCAACGGAGTAAGCGGCAACCTATGCATGAAAGCACCTTGGCCCGGCATTTTACGAACCACCTATGGCGATCATGAACGCTGCCGTTTAAATTACTTTGCAACTTATCCCAACTTATACTTTACAGGCGATGGATGCCTCAGAGATGAATTAGGTAACTACCGCATTACAGGCCGCGTTGATGATGTGCTCAATGTTAGCGGGCATCGCATAGGCACAGCAGAAGTAGAAAATGCCATTAATATGCACGAAGGCGTTGTTGAAAGTGCCGTGGTAGGATTTCCGCACGATATTAAAGGGCAAGGGATTTATGCCTATGTCATTTATCATAGTCCACATGGCGATGATGAATTATCGCGCAAAGACATTTGTCAAACAGTTGCTCGAGTAATAGGAGCTATAGCTAAACCCGACAAAATTCAGTTCGTTACAGGACTTCCAAAAACAAGAAGCGGAAAAATTATGCGCAGAATATTACGCAAGATCGCAGAAAATGAACTCAGCAGTTTAGGCGACACCTCTACCCTACTCGATCCCGCTGTGGTTGAAGAGATAATCAAAGGGAGGGTATAGACGCAA
>JBILUU010000260.1:0-4541 GCA_044370815.1 Bacteroidia bacterium | reverse complement strand
CTAATGAGTGCTTTCCTCATCATGAATTGCACCGATCATATCCTGCAGACCAAAGGTTACGGCCATTACATCAATGCAGGAAGTTTTCCTGTAAGCAGTTTATTGAACCCTATTTTTAACAGCATGAGTACCGAAAGTCTTGTCATGCTCGAAAGAGGGTGCTGGTGGTTTCACATCATCGGAATTATAGCTTTTTTAAACTATTTACCTTATTCAAAACATTTCCACATTTTATTAGCTTTTCCGGCAGTTTATTTTTCTAACCTAAAACCAAAAGGGGCCTTTAATAATTTGGCTTCGGTAACCAATGAGGTGAAGTTAATGCTCGATCCAAATGCTGCTATTCCTCCACCGCCCGAAACACCCCTAAAGTTTGGAGCCAAAGATGTCATGGATTTAACTTGGAAACAACTTATGGATGCATACACATGCACCGAGTGCGGAAGATGTACCTCAAGTTGCCCGGCCAATCAAACCGGTAAGTTATTATCACCTCGCAAAGTATTAATGGACACCCGCGATCGTCTTACCGAAGTGGGTAAAAATATCGATGCCAACGGCACATTTGTAGATGATGGAAAATCATTGCTTGGCACCTATATTACCGAAGAAGAATTATGGGCTTGTAATACTTGCAATGCCTGCACCGAAGCTTGTCCTGTAAATCTTGACCCGCTTTCAGTAATTATGGATTTACGACAATTTTTAGTGATGGAGAAAAGCAGTGCACCCAACGCCCTTAATGCCATGTTTACCAATATCGAGAATAACGGAGCGCCATGGCAGTTTTCTCCTGCAGATAGATTAAACTGGGCATCTGAAGATTAATAAAAATAGAAACTAAAGATATGAGCCAACTCAATGTTCCTACCATGGCCGATTATATGGCAAAAGGCGAAGCCCCCGAAATTCTTTTTTGGGTGGGCTGTGCAGGTAGTTTTGACGATCGTGCAAAAAAAATAACCAAGGCCATTGTTAAAATACTGAACCATGTTAACATCAAATTTGCGGTATTGGGTGTAGAGGAAACCTGTACTGGCGACCCTGCAAAACGAGCCGGAAACGAGTTCTTGTTTCAAATGCAAGCCATGCAAAATATTCAGGTATTAAATGGTTATGAAGTAAAAAAAATAGTTACCGGCTGTCCGCATTGCTTCAATACTATTAAAAACGAATACCCCGAACTAGGAGGGAAGTACGAAGTAATGCACCATACACAACTAGTGCAACAACTCATCGACAGCGGAAAATTAAAAGTAGAAGGAGGTGAGTTCAAAGGAAAAAAGATTACCTTTCACGACCCTTGTTATTTAGGCAGAGCCAATAATGAGTACGAAGCTCCCAGAAATATTATTCAAAAATTAGATGCCGAATTAAATGAAATGAAACGCTCCCGTGCCAACGGTTTATGCTGTGGTGCGGGTGGGGCGCAAATGTTTAAAGAAGCCGAAAAAGGAAATAAAGAAGTCAATGTTGAAAGGAGCGAAGAAGCGTTGGCAATGAATCCTGATGTAATTGCAGTGGGCTGCCCATTTTGTATGACCATGATGCGCGATGGCGTAAAACATTTCGAAAAAGAAGACAAAGTACAAGTGCTCGATGTCAGCGAAATGATTGCCAAAGCCAACGATTTATAAAGTAGTTTTTTGGGCAAATCCACACCTCCGAAAAGGAGGTGCGGTCGCGCTTTTCGTGGTGCACGGCACCTTACTTCAATCGCTTTTGCAAAATCCGTTTTCTTTCAAATCTACACCTCCTTTTATGTCACTTTGAGCCACTTTTTGTGTCACTCTGAGCAACGCGAAGAGTCCTAAGCGGAATGGTTAGGATGTTATAATGAAGCAGCAATGATAAATTTGAGTATTCTTCTTTACTTAAGCACGCAAAGTTTACTCTTTGTTGGTGTTATCACCAACAAACTTAACTGGCGAACGCATCCTGTGCTTGATCTCCAAAGCCAAAACCTACTCCTTCACCAACCTAATAACCTGCGTCCCATTAACCCTCGCTACATAAATCCCTTTAGGATAGGCTTGCAAATTAATGTGTTTAGCACTGCCTTGGCTCAGTATTAGTTCGCCCATAATATTAAAAACTTCAACAGTTTTAATGTTTTTGCTTTCGTTAAATGTAAAAATTCCATTGCTTGGGTTGGGATATAGCGACAAGTGGGACGCTTGCGGCAGCGTATTGTTCGTTTTCACCGTCATATCAAAATTATTTTGCGTGGTGTTGGTAATGATAGGCGCATTATAATCAAAGTAAATATAAGCTGTATTTTCTATTTGTGTGCCGTTGGGCAAGTTAGGTAAAGGTTTTAAACGATATTGAAAATAACCCATGCTGCCTTCATAATCGGTAGTGCTATCGGCTAACATAATATTATTAAACCTAACCGTTAAAATATTTCCATTGATGGATATTTGCGCTGGATGCGAATAACCGCGCACTTCAAAAGAATTGATATCTAAATTGGCATCTAAAGTATCCCTTAATCTGATATTAAAAGCTGGTGCGTTTCCTGTGTTTTGAAAATGAATGGTATAAGTAAACCAATCATCATAACCTGGTAAAACATTTACAGGATAAACTTCTTTCATATTGGGATCGTAGGAGTTAACTACCTGGTAGCAGAAATCGTAAACGTTATTTGTTGTATCGCCATCTAATGGTATTGGGTTAATTTCTACATGAACACATATTTGATCTCCTGCTTGGGCGGTGGTGTCGGTTAAAAACATTAATCCAAATGATGTTGGCGTTAATGCATTAAAATCTGAAACATTATAAGTAAATGTATTCCCAATCACCGTAGGCGTTAATGCAGCTGAAGCTTGCGCTATGAAGGTTACAGGACCTGTAATTGTTATTGTAACTGGACCTGTATTATTTGAGGAGCCACAATCAATATTATACCAAGTTTCGTTATTTGTCACATTGGTATTTAAAGTATGTGATTGACCAGGGAACACCCATCCTTGAGTATTTACCGAATGAACTTCAATATCATAAGCGGTATCACAAACCACAGGAAAGTTAATATTCGAAATCGTTTGGTTTGTGGAATCCAGGTTAACACTTTGGTAGTTTGCTTGACCGCAAGCCAAAGCAACTGGTAAAGCATTGTCCTCAATTTTTATTTGAAATGTGTCAGGCAGCAGCGAAGCAAAACTATATATACCTGCTATTGTGTAACTGGTTGCAAGCAAATTATTTTGATTATCTAGCAGTTTCACAGGAATGTTTTCTGTTGGCGAATCAGTAGGGTTGTATATACAATTACTATTTTGATCAGAATAAACATAACCTGTAATATTAACTCCAGGGCAGTTGTTAGGATTATTAATTGGATCATTATCCATACATAAAGGCAAGCCTAAACTGTAATTTGTTTGGTTGGGCACACAGGTTAATGGGTTGTTTGATATGTTTCCAAAAGAAACTTGAGGTAAAAGGCTTAAGCAAGTGATGTTATTATTATTTATAATAAATGAGATCATATTGTTTGGATAATTTGGAAGGCTGTTCAATTGATTGAAAGCACAAATCAGATATAATAAGTCAGGAGGCAATGTTGGTAAAATGGAAATTTGATTATGTGAGCACTCTAGTGAAGTTAAAGATATTGGTAATTGAGGCAAACTAATTAGTTGATTATTGTAACATTTTAGGACAGTCAAAGAACTTGGCAATTGAGGAAGAGTATTCAATTGATTATTACCGCATTCTAACCAAGTTAATGAATCGGGAAATGAAGGGAGTGAAGTCAATTGATTATTTTCACATCTTAATATTTCTAATGAATCTGGTAAAGTAGGCAGATTGCTTATTTGGTTATATCCACAGAATATTTGTATTAATGAATTTGGCAATGAGGTGAGGTTGGTTAATTGATTACTTGAACAACTTAAATGTGTCAGTGAATTTGGCAATTGAGGTAGGTTGGTTAATAAATTATTATCGCAAAATAAATGTGTTATTGAATTTGGCAAGGCTGGTAAGCTAACAATTTGATTAAAACCGCAACTTAAATTTGTCATTGAAATTGGTAAGGTAGGAAGGCTAGTTAACTGATTTGAAGAACAACTGAGAATTGAAAGTGTTGATGGCAAAGTAGGTAACACATTTAAATTGTTGTTTTGGCACGCAAGCGAATAGAGGTTGTCGAAATGTTCAATTCCTGATAAATTAGAAATTCCCAACGAACTTAAATTTAAGTTAGTTACAGACAATATCTCATTACAAGTTGTATCCAATTGATTGCCATTCATGCAACTTGGAAATAATTGAGTAAGTTTGTTTGCAAAATTAGCATCTGGAATTGTTACCCATTGCGCATTTGCTGGCGCTAATTGTAAGCAAAAAAGAATTAAAAAGGAGAGGAGTAATTTTTTCATGGAAAGAATTTTTTTTCAAACATAGTGAATATTGTTAACATATTTTTGCATAGTATTTTTTTTTATCATTGGAAATCAGGGACTTGGTGGTTTAAATTTTTACATTACGATACTCACGAAGGTGCCTGTGAACCGTCATTGCGA
>JBILUU010000437.1:0-4545 GCA_044370815.1 Bacteroidia bacterium | reverse complement strand
TTGCTATCGCGGAGGTTCATATTTGGATGGCTCTTCTTCCTTGCAAATTGGAGATCGTGCGGGAAGATCCACTGTTGCCAACAGATTGGCCCAAGTAGGTGGTCGTGGTGTAAGAAACTAAGCATCACTATTTATTAAAACCTAAATTTAATGAACGTTTATCGTTTATTCCTTCCTCTTTGCTGGGGTTTGGTGCTCCTCTTTGCTGATGTGCAAGCACAATATAACGGTGGTGCACACGGTGGACTTAAGTATGGTGAGCGTACTCATTCCAATTGTTTACCTGTAACCCAAACTTTAATTTTCAGAGGTGGACAAGCTGATGGCTTTTCACGCGTTGAAATTATACAACAAGGGTGCAATAATACATTCAATAACGTTGTTTTCTTTGGAGGAGCTTCAGATGGTTCTGCCAATGCAGGTATCAATCCAAGCAATTGTGCTCCTTTGGCATTAAATTTCAATTATTTTGGTGGCAATGGTGATGGTTACGGTCGAGATACCCTTACCCAACAGCTGTGCCCTGCGGTATTTATTAACGTTAATTATTTTGGTAGTCAAGGAGATGGCTACACTACTTCCGAAGTTAATCAAAGCACTTGTACACCGCCTCTATTTGGGTTTAATTATCAGGGTGGAAACGGTGATGGTTACGGTCGAGATACCCTTACCCAACAGCTGTGCCCTGCGGTATTTTTTAACGTTAATTATTTTGGTAGTCAAGGAGATGGCTACACTACTTCCGAAGTTAATCAAAGCACTTGTACACCGCCTCTATTTGGGTTTAATTATCAGGGTGGAAACGGTGATGGTTACGGTCGTGATACCCTTACCCAACAACTTTGCCCGGCTGTGTTTGTTAATGTAAATTATTTTGGGGGTGTGCACGATGGATTTGCAAAAAGTGATATCCAACAAAACACCTGTACTCCTTTATTATTCGGCTTCAACTTTATGGGTGGTAATGGCGATGGCTATGCCCGCGATACGCTTACCCAGCAGCTCTGCCCGGGTTTATTTGTGAATGTAAACTACTTTGGGGGTTTTCATGATGGCTTTCAGGCATCTAGTTTGATTCAAACCAATTGCACGCCACCATTGGTTGGGTTTAATTATTTTGGCGGTAATAGTGATGGCTACTTTGCATCTACCTTGCTTCAAACCAACTGTCCCGATTTGTTGTATTACTACCGGTCGAGAGCCACTGGAAATTGGAACACACTGAGTGTTTGGGAGTTTTCTACCGACCCCAATTACATCAATCCACCACCAGCATTCGCCATTACGCCCCCTGCCCACAATAACTCTTATGAAATTGTGGTGCGCAATCCCAATACGGTAACAGTTAATACACCTGTAATTGCCGATGATTTGATCATAAATGCAGGTGGGGCACTTACACTAGCAACAGGGGCTAATTTTACTCTTAATAATGGTTTGGCTGCCACTGATTTACTTAATGGTGGAACCTTAAATATTGGTGCTGATGCAACCTTTACAGCAGGTGCCAGTGTAACCAACAATGGATTGATTAGCACCACTGTAAATACCTTTAGCAGTGCAGCTACTATCACGCACAATAATGGGGCTATTTATCGTCACGCTTTTGATGGTGGTACTGTGCCTACTTCAACATGGAATAGCGGCTCTACGCTGCAGGTTACAGGTATTGTTAATGCCAATACATTCAGCGGAATGAACCAAAGTTTCCACCACCTAGAGTATAACAGCCCCGGTCAGTTAAGTTCATTTGTTGATTTAAACGGCAGCATCACTGCAATCAATGGGAATCTTACCGTAAATACCACAGGAAATAATACCCGTGAATTACGATTATTTAATAACACTTCAAATACCAACTCCTCCCTAACTGTTGCAGGTGATGTACTCATCAATAACGCTCGACTTGCCATTACCGGTGGTGCTTCATCAGGAGCCGCTAACCCAACCCTCACCATTAATGGTAATTTAACACTCAATGGAACTTCTGTGCTCGACATGACAGGAAATGCCTCAACAAATGCAACGGGATCAACTGTTGAGCTATTGGGTAATTTAACCATGAATGCAACTTCTACAGTAACCCGCACGCAGTCCACGCCATCGGTATTTAGGTTTAATAAAGCAAGCGGCATTCAAACCTATACAGCCACCACACCGGCCACAGCTATTTCGGGTGGGGTTATTGATTTTCAATTAGGAAACGGTACTACTGCACCTGAATTTGTTCCTGCAAACGATTTTGTGATGCATGCAGCTTCTTCACTCAATGTGAACACCGCAGCTACCCTCGATGCCTCAACGCGCATCATCAGAGGCACAACAGCAGGTAGTAATGGATCTTTTACCCTCAATAGCGGAGCAACGCTTAAAACAGCTAACATCAATGGTATTGATGCTGCTTTAAACGGAACAGTCGGCAGTGTGCAAACGGGTGCAGCTAAAAACTTCAGCGGCAGCGCAACTTATATTTACAATGGAGCGGCCAATCAAATTACCGGAACAGGTCTTCCTTTTAATATGACAAGTCCCGGACAATTAACAATAGCTAATATAGGTGCAGTGGGCAATAACACGGTAACGCTTACTACCACAGGTACCACCATACCGCAGTTAAATCTGCAATCAGGTAGATTTGCTATTGGTACAGGAAATACGCTCAACATGAGCAATAACGGAAACATAGCGGCATCGGCCGGTGACTTTGCCACAGGGGCAGCCGGTGGAACCGTGAATGTATTAGCAAATGCTAGCTTCAGCGGAAACAGTAATCCATACAATGTGTACACTTCAGGTGGTGTTGATTTTGGAGTAGGTACGGTTACCATACAACCGGGCGGATCATTTAGGATTAATGCCGGTGGTTCGGTAATTAATAACGGTGCATTTTATGCGTCAGGGTCAACGCTTGAGTACAACAGTGGTGGTATCTATGAACGTGGTCTCGAATGGAATTCGGCATCGGGCAGAGGATATCCACACCATGTTAGCGTACTAAACGCTACACTTAATCCCGCAAAGGGCAACAATAGCTTTGCAGCTACAGCGTTTAATACTGCAGGAAATGTTACTATTAATACAGGTAGTAGTATTGCCATGAGTTTAGGAGCCAACAATATGACAGTACCAATGATTATCGATGGGGATCTAACACTTAGTGGCACTTTAGTGGGTTCTCAAGCAGTTGGAGGTGATGTTCAGCTACATGGCAGTTGGATTAACAACGGAACGGGTGTGAATTACACCCCAAATGGCCGAGCGGTTTTATTCAATGGTACTGCAAATGAAAATATTGGAGGAACCAATCTTACCATCAATGCCTTTTATGATATGGCAGTAAATAATGCTGTAGGCGTTACGCTTACAGGAACCAATGTTCAAATTAACAATCAACTTAGTTTGTTGAATGGGAAAGTTAATTTGAACAGCCGCACGCTTACCCTAGGTTTTCCAGGGTTTAATGGAATTCTTACTGGTGGAAGCGCCAATGCATATATTAACTCTGGCAATATAGCATCAAAATTTGTGAGGTACACTACCAATCCGGGCACTAATTATACCTTCCCGATGGGAGCAGGCACAAGTTACTCACCTGTTTCGGTAAACCTTTATGCATTCAATACTTTAAACAACAATAGTAATATTGCTGTGCACGTGGTAAATGGCACGCATCCAAATATTGGAACAAGCACCACCTACCTCAATCGCTATTGGGGTGTTGAACCTTCGGGTTTCCCATCATCAAATGTATTTTATGGTATTAATTATGAGTACAATGATGCGGATGTGGTGGGTATAGAAGCCAACTTGAAGCCGTATAAGTACAACAATGCGGGTTGGATTGCAGCAGTAGGTTCGGGTGCAAACTTTGAAATGGGTAGCGGAACAGTGAATCCGGGTACAAACACAATAACTTGGGATGGCCTATACTCATTTAGTGACTTTACAAGTATTGGAAATGGAACGCCTTTACCAATTAGCTTGCTCGATTTCAATGCCCGTCCTGTCGTAGATGATGTGGAGCTTACTTGGACAACAATGAGTGAAACAAATAACGATTACTTTACCATTGAAAGAGCCAAAGATGGAGTGAACTTTGTACCTATAGCCACGGTTGATGGTGCGGGTAACAGTAACACTACCTTGTACTACAAAACATTGGATGAGGAACCGCTTGAAGGAGTATCTTACTACCGTTTGAAGCAAACAGATTTTGATGGCAGATTTGATTACAGCGATATCAGAGTTGTGAATTTTGTGAAGCCAGGCAGTGTTACCGAATGGGCAGTATATCCCAATCCTACAAACTTGAATGGTGTAAACATTATTGCCGATAATCTGAAGTATGAAACGGTATCTGTCCGACTTACCGACATTGTAGGCAATGTGATATTAGAAAAAGGTATTCCTGCTGTGGATAATCGTTTAAATGGGTTCTTAAATTTTGGAGAAATTGCTGCAGGAGTTTACAACCTCACGATTGTTGATGGGAAGGATTTACGGAACTTCAAAGTTGTTGTTACAGGCGGTAAATAATGCTGATTA
>JBILUU010000259.1:0-4546 GCA_044370815.1 Bacteroidia bacterium | reverse complement strand
CTACATTGCTGTTAGGCAATTGTTAATTTTAATCCGCTGAAAAACAGCTGATTGTAAAATTTATAAAACATTCAATTAGGATTTTACGTAATGAGGGCAGTTGTTTAACTTTTGTTAACAAGTTAGCCTTTTTTTAAATAATTGATTGTCAGTTATATATATTAAAAACAGCAGTTATAACGAAATTGAAAAGAGCCTTAAAAAGTATTTTTAACCTAAAAAAAAGATTATTAGTCGTTATTTGTTAATAAAAATGTTATACTTTTGCGCTCTGTGGCATGAGCATTTTTTGTCAAAAAAACGTTTTTAAGATTCGAAAAATTAGAAAATAAATAAATACACATATGAAAAGCAATTACAAAAGAGGAAAAATGAGTCGATTAATTACAATATCAAAGGTATTGTTGTTCATCATCCTTATTCCTGCAGCCAAACTTAAAGCAGCGAATTATTACAGTTTTCTGAATGGCGATTGGAGTGATGCAAGTATTTGGACAACCGATCCAACGGGACTTACATTGGTTGGTTCTGCCGTGCCCGGAGCTGCTGATGCCGTTTTTATCATTAATAACAGAACGGTAACCAACACAGTAGTGGCTAGAACAGTTACTACAACATCAATAGCCTCGGGTTCTACCTTAGATTTAGGTGTTTTAGGCGGTAACAACCTTGGTACTGTGTCAGGTGCAGGTACCCTTAAAATTGGTTCTTCATCTTTTCCTTCAGGTACTTTTACAGCTTTCGTTTCAGCTTCGGGAGGTACGGTAGAATATTACGATTTCTCCGGAACACTCCCCAATACGCTTACTTACAACAATCTTACGATTTCAAATAGTACGGCTTCTGCTGCAACAGTTTCTTTTGCAAATCCCAGCAATCCTACCAACTATACTTTAAATGGAAACCTCTCTTTGAACAATACAGGTGCTGGTTCATTACAAGTAAGACTAGGAACTGCAGCTACCAACGTTATCAATTTTACAGTAAATAAAACTGTTAATGTAGGTGCAGGTGTCACTTTCAATGCAGGTAACGTCAATGCCATTCATCAACTTGAGGTATTCAATGATTTCTTTAACAACGGCACAGTTCAATTTAGTAATTCAGCGCAATTCACAGCTTCAACAAATGGTGCAGTAAACCTCAGATTTTCTGGAAGTACCAATGCCTTCCTAGTTTGTAACGGTGCCACTAACTTATACACTCTGATTACGAATAAAGGTACTGACGTAGGCACATCTTTGCAGGTAACTGCTTCTTCAGCAGCAAACTTGCAACTTTTTACCAACGCTGATGCACTTCAATTGCTTGTTGGTACACTTCGACTTGGAGCAAGCGTAAGTCTTGGTAGAATTAATGGAGGTACCTTGTTCACAGTTCCCTCAGGATCTCGCTTATGGTTAGACGGAGCATCATTATTGGTTGATGGAACTGCCAGTGGAATTCAGATTAATGGAGAGTTAAGAACATCTTCAGGTACTTTTTCCATAGGCAATGAAGGTTTAATTTTAGGTCTTTCGGGCATTATTTCCATTGAGGGAGGAACAGTTACAGTTGAAAAGTTAAGACCTGTTGTGGCTGTTGGAACTCAGGCAGGTTCGTTTAATATATCAGCCGGAACATTAAATGTTGATGGTAGCACTGCAGGAACAGCTAGTGCTGATTTTCCTCGCTTTTGTTTGCCTTATCCCGGACAAAACTTTACCATGTCGGGTGGTACAATTAATATTGCCAACCCCGAAACAGGCACTGCTACAGGAGGAGGACTACTACTTGGTTCAACGACCTCAAATGTAACAGCCGGCACTATTAATGTAACAATCCCTGCCTCATCAACCAATTTTGTAGTTAGCTCTACTGTGTCATTATTTAACCTAAACATTTCAAAAGCAGGTGTCGGCAGCGGAAGATTAATACTTTCGAGTCAACCTGTGGGCGCAGGAATTGCACTAACTTCTCCTATTGCTGCTCAGCCACTTATTATCAGAAACGATTTGGTTCTTGTTACAGGTAATAACCCAGAGTTTTTTGCCAATAGCAACAATGTTTCTATCAGAAGAAACTTTTCAATAAACACGGGTACAACATATACCCCTGGAAATAATACAACCACTTTTAACGGAACAGCCACGCAGTTTTTTACAATAAATGGAACAATTACCTCAGGTTTATTTAATTTGACCATTAACAAGGTTCCAACCACTACTACTTGTTTCATGGCAGGTTCATTTAGTTCATTAACCATCCTTAATGATTTGTCTGTGCCAAGTGGAACATTCGCTTGCGATAAGAGGGTTGATATTTTGGGAAATATTTTTAACTCTGGTCTTATGAATGGCGCGGGTGCTTTTACTTTTTCGGGCAGTGGTGTTCAAACCTTGGGCGGTAATGGTTCTGGAAGGATTCAAAATTTAAATATCAACAAGTCTGCTGGTTCTGCCACCTTGGTTGCCAATGCGCAGCTCGAGGGTGTGATGAGATTGGTTAATGGTATTTTCGACTTAGGAACTTTCACCTTTACTGTAAATATCAATGCTAAGATTTACGATGCTTTAACAGGAACTAGCATTGCTGGTTTCAACAGCACAAAAATGATCAGAACAGCAGGTATTTCCTCTGCGGGAGGTATCAGAAAAAGATATAATGCAGCTAACCCTTCTTTCGTATACCCAATTGGATCTGCTAATAAATACACACCGGCATCTATTCAAATCACGGGAACACCTACCACATACGGTACCATTTCAATAAGAGGCGTGAATACCGAACATCCGGTTGTAACAGCAGCCAATCAAGCATTAAAATATCATTGGAAAACAAGCAGTTCCGGATTTGTTTTGGGATCTGCTACTGTTACGCATATTTACAGCTATGATCAATCTGACGTAGTAACAGGAGTTGGAATAGATGAGGCCGAATATGTGGCAGCTTATTACTCTCCATTTGATGTGGTATGGGTTTCAGGGGATATTACCGAGGTAGATGAAGCAGCAAATACCATTACTATTGATCCAAATGTTTTTGGACAGGTGATAGATGGTGAGTTTACAGCAGGTGACAGAGATCCTGATGATCCATTCAATGAAGTGATTGCCTTTTATTCAACCCGAAATGGTAACTGGGAGGATGTAAATCCTGCAACAACCCCGTGGTCTGTAATAAGTCATACAGGTGCTGTTACCAACTTGACACCGGGGCCCAAAAATCCAGTATTTGTTGGAAATGGTACATCGGCATTTCACACAGTAACTGTTACGGCCAATGGTGCCAAATCGGGTAACTTGTTTATGGGTACAGGATCCACTTTAGATATTGGTACCACAACCGGTCATAATTTTTCGGTGTTAAATGGATTTAATATTACCGGATCAGGAACGTTGAGAATTTCTTCAGCCACGCCAACCGCAGTATTTCCTGCAGGAGATTTTGGTTTGTTCTTAAATAGTACTGGAGGTACAGTTGAATACTACACCACCTCTACCGATTTTACATTGCCAACTGCTTCAGCGCTTCCAAGTGCACTGGTTCTTAATCAATATAATTTTCTTACCATAAATGCCGGTGCAGGTAGAACAATTTCAATGCCCAACTTGGATTTAACCATATTCAACAATTTACGCGGAATTGGTGCAGGAACTTGTTTGTTCAATAACTCGAGTTCAAAAACCATAGATGTCAATGGGGCAGTTATTTTTACAGCCGGAACATACAGGTTAAGAAATAACTTCGCTCAAACATTGAATGTTACAGGTAATTTAAACATTTCGAGTGGTGCAACCTTTGATGTTTCCACCGCCTTGCCTGCTGTTACACATTTACTCAATCACAGTGGTTCTATCTCCAACAGTGGAACTTTAGACCTTAACGCAGGAAGCGGTCAGGTTTGTAACTATACCTCTACAGGTACAGGTAACAGGAACATATCAGGCTCAAATGGTGCTGCAATAACAGAATTCAATAAAGTTACCATCAACAGAGGAACCTCAGCGGTCAACGAGTTCAACTTTGATGTACCGGGTACATTAATTACCCCAACCAACGATTGGTTAACGCTACTTAACGGTACGGCCAAGGTTTCTAGAGGTTACACCTGGACCCTCACCAATACTGCCATTCCATTCACCATTCCTTCAACTGCTAGGTTGTATGCCAATAGCTCAACTTGTACAATTAATATTGGGACAGCCAATAGTAACCTTGCAGATTTGATATTAGCCGGAAAGCTCCAAATAGATGCCGGAACAGTAAACATTGGTGTGTCTTCAAACTCTGCCAATAATGATATAGAATATGCAGCTCAAGATCTGCCTGAAATAGAAGTAAAGGGTTCGGGAGTGCTTTTTGTGAATGGTCAAATACGCAGGAGTGCCTCCGTAACTGACGGGTCATTGGTTTACAAACAATCTGGAACCAGCACGGTTACCATTAACGGTGCAGGAGCAATCGCTTCAAGAGCAAAATTTGAGATTGTAAATGTGGGTAGTAATTTCCAAATGTCGGGCACCCCAACACTTAAAATAGTTAGAGGCGGAGGAAGTTCAGTGGG
>JBILUU010000020.1:0-15860 GCA_044370815.1 Bacteroidia bacterium | reverse complement strand
ACAATTAATCTTATCGGCAAACAGGTTATGATTTTTATAAAAAATGGCAATCGTTGATGAGTCATTACCAAGGTAATCAAATACAATCATATTCTTCACCTGAGTTTCGTTATAAGTAATACGGTTGATATAGTAATTTTCCTTTTTAAAGAAATAAGAGGTATAACTTTTTCCAGCTTCATCAAATTTCTTTGTGTTAAATATCTTGATACTGCTATCGGTTTGCATGTGTTGATCAATTACCTCGGGCGTATCAGCGGTGCTCATTGAGATATAGGTATATCGCTCTCCGGCCGAAATTACCCTATTTAAAATTAAACTACCACTATCAACAGCCAAATGTTTTTTGTAAAAATCTAATTGAACTTTGGTGATTTGAATTTGCTTTTCATTTTTCCCTTGTTTCAGACATTCGAAGTATCCAAATGAGATGGTATTCTTTTTATTAGTGCAACTGCTAAAGCAAGCTGTAACTATCAATGCGAGGATTATTCTTTTCATAATGAGGTTGTAAATATTCAGTAAAAAAAATGAGCATCGTTTTTAAAAAGATGCTCATTTTTTGCGTTTTTTTCTAATTATTCTCTGTTAGTGATGGTCTCGTATGTCCAAAAAATACGGAGTATGTTTGTAACTTTGGTAATATCAGCATATTTAACAGCTGCTTGTAAACTCCAGTCGGCATCAAAAGCAAAAATGTTTAGGTAAATTGTACCTGAAGCACGCCCTACTTTAGTACTTGTAGGATTTTGGGTTAACATTGAAGGAGCTGTATAAGTGCAAGATGCGTATATCATTGCTAGAGCAGCGATAACGAATAAGGACTTTAATTTTTTCATCATACTTAACAAGTAAATTTTGATCAAACTTAGAAATTAGCGGAGAGCACAGATTAGGAACAAGCAAAATTATTTCAACACATATCTAATGGTAAGCGCCCCATCAAACCAAATTAAATTATCGGCAGTAAAGTTTAACTCAGGTTTGATATTTATCCCAAGGTTGAGCGGCACCTCCTTGAGTGTGTATTCCAATCCCAAAATAGCGTCTATTCCAATGTTGATGTGTGTGCCTAAATCATTATAAAAAACATTTGCTCTACGTCCATTAATAAACTTCACGTGTGCACCTGCACCATAATACCAATCGAGCTCATCAATATCAAATGGATGTCGGTTGTTAAATTCATAAAGCACTGTAATGCCCGGTCCGTAATTGAAATTGGCAATTCCCTCTACCATATTTTTATCGGCAATAAAATGCTTAAGTGTTATTCCGTAATTATAACCTGCATTTAACCCAATTGCGGTGCGATAAAGTTGGGGCTGCGCCAGTGCATGAGTAATAGTTGAAATCAGAATAATTACTCCTGCAATTAGTTTTTTATTCATTGATTTAAAATTTATAATTAGCTACAATAGGCATCCGTCTGCCCATTCCAAAGGCCTTAGGGGATACTCTGATAACGGGAGCTGCCTGCTTTCTTTTGTATTCGTTTTTATTTACCATATTGATGATTTTTTTCACCAACTCAAGCTCAAAACCCTGCGCAGCTATTTCATCTACCGACTTTTTATTTTCGATATAGTGAAATAAAATTTGATCCAACAAATTGTATTCGGGTAAGGAGTCGGAATCTTTTTGATTTGGTCGTAATTCAGCAGATGGCGGTTTGATGATGGTATGATGCGGAATAATTTCTTGATCACGATTAATGTAATGACATAGGTCATACACCTCTGTTTTATATACATCACCAATTACCGAAAGCCCTCCGCACATATCGCCATAAAGCGTTCCATAGCCAACAGCCATTTCACTTTTATTACTTGTATTCAATAAAATGTGGCCAAACTTATTACTTATTGCCATTAGGATTACACCTCTTAAACGCGCTTGAATATTTTCTTCTGCTAAATTGAAAGTTGTATTTGAAAACTGCGGTATTAAAGTTTTCAGCAGCGATTGAAAGCTTTCCTCAATTGGCACTATTTCATAGTTACAACCAAGGTTGTGGGCTAGCTGTTTGGCGTCATCAATACTATGCTCGCTGCTAAATCCAGATGGAAGCAACACCGGCAATACATTTTCTTTACCTAATGCTGCAACTGCAATGACCACCGTGAGTGCCGAATCGATTCCACCACTTAACCCCAGTATGGCTTTTTTAAATTGTTGTTTCTTAAAATAATCGCTGACTCCGCACACCAAGGCATCAAAAATCAATTCACTTTTTGAAGGCAAAGTAATACCGTTCAATGCTTTAAGTTTGGTATCGAAAAGATTGATCAGCTGTATGTCCTCTTTAAAAAAAGGAGCGTTATGTAGGATCTCACCCTTACTGTTTAAGGCGCATGAGCCCCCATCAAAAACCAATTCGGTTTGGGCTCCGCAATGATTTACATAAAGTAAGGGCAGGGCGTATTTTTTTGCATTACGCTGAAGCACTTTTAATCTTGTTTGATGCTGCACATAGCTAAAAGGTGATGCTGCTATATTAATCATACAATCAGGATGAAACGCCATTAAAGCAGACATAGGGCTAATGGTGTACATCTTTGAATGATTGAGCGGGGTAAATGTTTCATCCTGCTCGTCCCAAAGATCTTCACAAATAGTCAAGGCAATTTTGCGTCCTTTGTATTCAATAATTTCAAATGCCTTGTTGGGCTCAAAGTAGCGGTATTCATCAAATACATCGTAATTGGGCAACAATGTTTTTTTGATAATTTGATTAATTTTTTTTTCTGATAAAAAATAAGCCGCATTGAATAACTTCTTCCCGGTATCGGAATCATTGATAGCAGGAGCACCAACAATAGCTGCAATGCCATCGCAATGAGCCGCAATTTTGTGCATGTAAGATAAATTATCCTGAATAAACTGATTAGATTCTAAAAAGTCGAGCGGAGGATAACCGCAAAGCGCAAGCTCGGGAAACACAATGATATCGGCTTCTTGCCGTTTTGCTTCCCGAATGTGGGTAATAATTTTTTCTGCATTTGCATCAAAATTCCCAATATGAAAATTTAATTGAGCCCAGGCTATCTTCATTTCAATACATTAGTTCACGCGTGAGGCCACAGGTAATAGGAAAAATCTGTTTAAAACAATACACCAATATTTATTTGAAAGAAATTAGTTTTTGCATTTTGAACAAATGATTGTCTCTTTGTTTTAGAAATCATATTTTCAGATTCTTTCTTTAACACATTGGTGAAACCGTTTTGAAAGTTTAAGCTTACAAATACTGATGTGGATCCAGCTATGCGGTATTCGGCACCAGCACCTACATTGAGGCCGGCCCTAAAAAAGTTCATATCCTTGGTTACTATCAAATCTGGAATTTCATAGGAGTTAGTTACTTTTTGTTGAATGCTTGTTGAAGCACTATCTTTATAGTTAACAAGTGTACCTATATCATTTGCCTTTACTTTGGCTCTAATTGACAAATTAATTCCAAACAGTCCAAAATAGGTAAACCCTCCTACTTCTGGTGTTTTCATTTTCAACAACACAGGAAGATCAACATAGGTGATGCTGTAGGTGCGTCTTGTTAGAAAAAACTTGTCTGATGTTCCGGTAAGTGGAATAGTGTATTCAGATGGGTCGTAGTATACAGAGTCGGCCGGATTAGTAAAATTGAGTCTACCGCCCGAGTAGTTTACTTCTACTCCTGTACAAAAACTTGCCACGGAAGTAAGTCTGAATTCGGTGGTAAGTCCGTAAGCAAATTTGAGTGCTGCACCATCACTGTCAAGTTTTTTGGTATCATCAGATTTCATCCATGCAATAGAAGGAGCCATTTTTAGACCAAATCGGAACTTTGAGTCGGCAGGGCCATCACCGGCAAAAATTTTACTCACCAACACAAAAAAACTTATAGCAATTAAGAAAACCTTTTTCATACTTTTGGCTGTTTTTAGTTTAGTACAATATTAAGTATTAATTTGAATGAAACATGTTGCCAATGTTTTTTTGTTTTTAACACTGCTTTGTTACTTCGCGTGCAATAATCCTACTGTGCACAAGGTTCCCGATTCAGTGGCCGAACAAGCGTTTGACCTCAAAGTTAACAGGTTTGATAAAGATTTGTTTGCTTTAAAGACCGACAGCCAATCAATTCCACAATTCAAGAAATTGGCAAGCGCATACCCCGACTTTTTTTATTTGTTTACCAAAAGAATCATCAATATAGGCGATTCATCAAATCCTCAAATGCCAGGTTTACTCCACGGATTTTTACATGACCGTTTTATTAATGAAATGTACAAAGAGGTGAGCAAGCAATATGCTGATGTAAGTGATTACAACCGCGATTTAACAGCCGCTTTTAAAGCATATCATTATTTTTTTCCTGAAGCCAAAATACCTGAAGTTACCTATTTTGTTTCGGGATATAACTATGCATCAATTACCACTGCCAACACACTTGGCATAGGGCTCGAAATGTATTTAGGGAATCGCTACGAGCCTTACACGTTGCTTGAAATACCCGCCTATAAGCAACAAATGATGCGTAAAGAATATATCGTGAATGATGCCTTACAATCATGGATCAGCACTGAATTTGAAAAGGAAGAAGATTACAAAAGTTTGTTGCATCAAATGTTGTTCAGAGGAAAGGTGTTGTACACTATCGAAAAATTATTACCCGATATGCCCGACAGCATTAGAATGGGCTATACAGTAGCGCAGTTGAAATGGTGCAATGAATTTGAGCCCAAAATTTGGTCGCATTTTGTGGAGAAAAAATTATTGTTTGCTGCACTCAGGGGTGATAGCTTTAAATACATCAATGAAGGCCCATTTACTGCCGGATTACCTCGCGAGTCACCCGGAAAAATTGGTGTTTGGGTAGGTTATCAAATCATAAAAAAATATGCCGAGCAGCACCCTGAAGTTTCGCTCAAACAACTTTTTGCCAATTATAACGCACAACAGCTTTTAACACAATCGAAATACAAACCCAAATAAATTATGAAAACCTCATCAATAAACATCAAAGTAGTAACCGATATCAATCATATGGCAGAGCATATCAGCTGGGAAGCCACCGACTCGGGCGTTGAAGGAGAAAATGATTCAAAAGGCATGATGCTTGCATTTTGGGATGCGGAGCAACAAAACACCTTAAAAATTGATTTATGGACTAAAGATATGATGGTTGAGGAAATGAAATTATTTATTTACCAAACCATGATCAGCATGTCGGCAACATTAGAACGTGCTACAGGAGATGCATCTGCAGCAACAGATATTAGAGAGTTTTGCAAACACTTAGCACAAAAAATGGAGATTGAAACTACTCCACCAAAAAACTAAAGAGAGCTTGATTGGTAGCATTTATCAATAGCTTCAAATAGCGCTTGAGCCAATTTTACATTGGACTGATGCGACCATCCGGCAATATGGGGTGTAAGTATTACCTTATCGGAATTAAACAGTGCTTTGATGGTTTCATTTTGATGTTGTTCATTCAAATGCTCAAAGGATGTATCTTCATACTCTAACACATCAAGACACATCCCTAAAATTTTATTTTGATTGAGCAGCTCCAACGCATCAGCGGTGCGCAGTACTTTACCACGGGCTGTATTGATTAAGTAAAATGGTTTTTTAAATGCGCCAAGCCAGGCCCCATTTATCATTGCATTTGTTTCGGGTGTTAGGGGTATATGTAGCGAAACCACATCAGCTTCTTGTTGTATGCGTTCCAATGAACTCTCTTCTGCCCAAGAATGATTACACAAAAAATTTTGCTTGTATTTATCATACACCAAAACCCTTACATTAAACCCTTGCAAACGCTGTACAAAAGCACTACCCATGTTGCCATAACCAATAACAGCCACAGTTTTTCCTGCAAGTTCCTCTCCCCTATTTGGCTCACGCAACCATTGGTATTGCCTCACCTGCCTATCGGCCCTATTAAGATGATTAAATAATGCCAGTAACATTCCTATAGCATGCTCTGCCACTGCATCCTTATTTCCGGCTGCTGCGTGCAAGCATTTTATATTTTTTTGTTTGGCATAATCAACATCAATATTTTCCATTCCCGCACCGAAACGAGCAATAAACTTGAGTGCTTTGCCTGCGTCAATAATTTCCTTGTCTATTTTAATTCTGCTTCTTATAACAATCCCATTATATGAGGGTAGCTGATCAATGATTTTTGCCTTATCCCAATCGTATGCTTCGGTAATGGTAAACCCATTTTCTAATAGAATTTGATGCAAAAGCGGATGCACAGTATCAATTACCAACACTGCTTTATCATTCATGGCTTGTTGATTTTTCATAGATTACAAACGTAAAGTCATGGGCATGTTTATCATCTTTTTGATGCCTTTCGTGAAATATCGGTTTCCAAATTTTTTCATCAATAATTGGGAAAAAAGTATCTGCTTGGCAAGTGTGATGCACGTGCGTGATATAAAGCTTATCGGCCATGATGAGTGCTTGCTGATAAATACTTGCACCGCCAACAATAAATACTTCTTCCGACTCGGCCTTTGCAATGCCCTCCTGTAAATTATTAACGAGTATACAACCCGTTGCTTCAAATGTAGGATTGCTGCTTACAACAATATTTTGCCTTTTAGGCAGCGCTTTTCCAATGCTTTGAAAAGTTTTTCGCCCCATGATAATGCTACTGTTGAGCGTAGTTTTTTTAAAAAATTGCAAATCATCGGGTAGGTGCCAAAGTAGTTGATTATTGAGACCAATGCCATTATTTTGGGCTATTGCAGCTATGACAGATATTTTCAAGGAGTTTATTTTTTTAACAAAGGTAAAAGCAATTTCAGAAATGCAAAACTATCACTAGGCGATTGTTAACGATAGTCGGCATTGCCTGTGTAATCATCAAAACAGCGGCTTACCTTATAATATAAATCATAGTCATTGGCATAGTAAATCATTTCCTCCGATAATTTACAAAACATGATAAAGGCACGTTGGTCAAACTTGGATAAATCTATTTTTTTTACACTAAAGAAATAGGCAAGTCTTCTTTCTGCTCTCTCGAAAAACAATTCCTTTTTATAAATTTCAATCAATTTCTGACGCTCCCTACCTTCTTTGCTGTATTCGTAATACAAGGCGCTTATAGGACTTGTAAGTGCAGGTGGTGGGACATTGATGAAACGTTCGTAGAAGCTTTTCTGATTTTGTGTAAGCTCACGCGGGCGAACCATCACCGTGTTTAAATTATACGTTTTAGCAAACAAAATTACCTTTACATCAGGCTTGCCTTCTTGCCTATTCATAAGCGCACGTGCTTCTATTTTTCTTGCAATGTATCCTATGCAACTAATCAATAGCGTGTCGGTGGGTTGTGCTTTAATTTCAAAATATCCTTTATCTGAGGTTACTGTTCCTACGCCATTTTTTTTGTTCACCACATAGGCAAAAGGAATTGTGGTGGTGCTGTCTTTCTCGGTTACATAACCTTTTAATACCACCGATTGTGCATACAAACCGGAAGACAAAGTAGTAAGCAACCCCAAAAAAATGATGATATAAATACCTGTGCCCCTCAAAAAATAGTAATATTTGGTGCAAGTTAGGTAATTGTTTTCATTGCCTGTCTTCGTTAAACAATTTTCACAATTGGCAAGTGAACGAGCCATGAATCCAATCAACAATTATTCAATCTTTCAATTTACGATGATTGCCTTTAATACCTAATGTACCTTCATGCCATACAAATTGGGGACATACTATATACAGGTATTTTTAACCCAAATTACGCAGTTGAGTTATACCGATAAGACATCTGTGATAGTCAAAAAAAATTTACGATATTACAGAAATCTATAAACCAAATCATTATTGGCCAACGGTATAATTTGATTGAAAAATTGTATTTTTATTTCAATTGAAAAGATAAATTTGTGCATAGAATCTGGTCAATGTTGCGCAAGATTCTTCGAACAAAAAATTACTATCTTCATCAAAAATTATGTGCGGACGTTACGTAGTAGTTCAAAAATGGGAAGAGCTTGAGAAGGCCTTTCATACCATTCCTACCGCTATTACAACGCCTTATGTGGCTAATTATAATATTGGCCCGGGCAGTTATGCCCCTGTTGTGATTCTCGAGAATGGAGTACCAAAAATAATCAACATGCAGTTTGGACTTACTCCGTTTTGGGCATCAAAAAAAATGTACTTGTTTAACGCGCGTAGCGAAGGTGACGGTAATGAGCATGATGATGTGCACTATACCGGAGGCAAGGGTATTATCTCCAAACCGGCATTTCGAAAACCTATCAGAGAGCAACGGTGCTTGGTAATTGCCAACGCTTTTATGGAAGGACCCAAAACAGAAAAGTTATCAAAACCCTATTTGTGTTATTTGCGTGATCGGGAGTTATTTTGCATGGCCGGCATCTACGATAGCTACACCGATAAAACTACAGGAGAGGTTACACAATCATTTGCTATAATCACTACCGTAGCCAATGAACTGATGCAAAAAATTGGACATCACAGAAGTCCCGTAATTCTTGATCAACAAGATGAAATGCTTTGGCTTACAGGTACTGATTTATCAGCAATTACCCAGTTGCTCAAGCCCTATCCGGCAGCGGCAATGAATGCATATCCGATTGATGCGGCCATTAAAAATCAAAAAAACAACGCTCCCGAATTTTTAACACCCATAGGAAAGCCGCTCATGATCGAAACAGAGCAAGTGATGGTATCGGAGGAATACCTTTGGAATAAAAACAAACGTATTCTTAGGAAAGAGTAATCATTAATTTTAATCTCAGGAATTACTCGTGAAAGCTCAGCACAGAGTGACCGCCATCGAGTAAGTATTTGTCACGCTGAAACAGCTTCACATCTGAAGCTACCATCTCGGTAATTAATTGTTCAACAGAAAGCTTAGGTTCCCAACCCAATTCTTTGCGAGCTTTTGAGGCATCACCAACCAGTAAATCAACCTCACTAGGACGGAAATATTTGGGGTCTATTTCTACTAATACTTTTCCGTTGGCTTTGTTGATGCCCTTTTCGTCAACGCCAGAACCACTCCATTCAATTTCAATATTTACCTCTTTAAAAGCCAGTTCTATAAATTTTCTTACACTAATCTTTTTGCCTGTAGCAAGCACGTAATCATCAGGTTTCTCCTGCTGCATCATTAACCACATTCCCTCCACATAATCACGCGCATGACCCCAATCGCGCTCAGAGTCAATGTTACCCATATATAATTTTTCTTGCAATCCCAAGCTTATTTTTGCTACTGCACGAGTTACTTTTCGGGTCACAAATGTTTCACCCCGCACAGGACTTTCATGATTAAATAAGATACCGTTGCAAGCATAAAAGTTATATGCCTCACGGTAGTTTTTGGTAATCCAAAAGGCATACAATTTGGCCACTCCGTATGGACTTCTGGGATAAAAAGGAGTTGTTTCTTTTTGAGGTATTTCTTGCACCTCGCCATAAAGCTCAGATGTTGAAGCCTGATAAAATCGTGTTTTGTTGCCCAAGTTTAAAATACGCAATGCCTCAAGAATACGCAATGTGCCTATACCATCAGCATTGGCGGTATATTCTGGAGTTTCGAATGAAACCTTAACGTGACTCTGTGCAGCTAAATTATAAATTTCATCAGGCTGCACTTCTTGAATGATTCGAATTAAGTTGGTACTGTCGGTAAGGTCGCCATAATGCAGAAAGAAATTTACTTTTTGTTCGTGTGTATCTTTGTACAAGTGATCAATCCTGTCGGTATTGAACATTGAACTTCTTCTTTTTACTCCATGAACAATGTATCCCTTTTCTAATAAAAACTCTGCAAGGTAAGAACCATCTTGTCCTGTTACACCTGTTATAAGCGCTACTTTTGGCATGATTGACATATTAGGTGGCAAAGATATACATTTTTTTAATTTTACACATTGTTGAAATGTGCCACAGCTATGGCATTGAGTGATATGTGGTTCGGTTTTTGCTGTGCTATTAACAAATTTTTCGGAAATAATCGTAAAAAGTAACGTTTAAATCTTTCTAAATTTGTAAAACAAAAAACTCAAAATGATGTGCAGATATATTTTATTGCTTGGCCTTTTTTTCAGCTATTTAAATACGGGTTTTTCCAAAGAAAAGGACGCCTACAATATCAAAATTAAAATCAATAACTTGAGTAATACAGCGTGTTACATGGGTTATCATTTTGCCGAGAAACAATATGTTTCCGATACCATAAAAGTAGATGCAAAAGGCAATATGGTATTTAGTGGAACAAAGCCACTTGATGGCGGAATTTATTTAGTAGTTACGCCTAGCAAGAAATACTTTGAGGTAATTATTGCAGGAGAAACTGAATTTTCGATGGAAACCGATACCCTCGATTTTATTAAAAACATGAAGGTTAAAGGATCAAAAGAAAACGAGTGGTTTTATGCTTATCTCAATTTTATGGGCGAAAAAAGCAAGATGCTTGAGCCGCTCAACAAAAAAATGGAGCAATACAAATCTAACAAAGACTCGGCAGATGCAATCAGAAAGCGCATGTCGAAAATTGATAGTGAGGTTAAGGAATACAAGATTAACTTTATGAAGGCACAGCCCAACTCGTTTTTAGCAAAAATATTCAGGACCTCACAAGATCCTGAAGTGCCCGAAGCACCCAAATTACCAAATGGTAGGACAGACTCTACCTTTGCCTACAAATATTTTAAGGCGCACTTTTTTGATGGTGTAGATTTCAGCGATGCGCGGTTATTAAGAACACCACTTTTGTATAATAAATATAAGCAATACCTGGAAAAACTCACTTATCAGATTCCCGATTCTATTGCTGAAGCATGTGTGTATTTATGTGAGAAAGCAAAGGCCAACAAAGAGGTATTTAAGTACACCGTGGTATATACCACAAGCAACTACGAAAGCTCAAAAATTATGGGCATGGATGCAGTTTTTGTACGTTTGGTTGAAGACTATTACAATACAGGACAAGCCTTTTGGGCAGACTCTACATTGATGTTTAAAATTTCTGACAGAGCGCGTGTTTTAAAGCCCTTGTTACTTGGTAAAAAAGCACCCAATTTATTGTTATATGATAACAAAAAACAAATCCAACAACTTTGGGCAGTGAAATCAAAATATACGATTCTTTGTTTTTGGGACCCTGATTGTAGTCATTGCAAGAAAGCAGTTCCACAGTTAGCTGATGTTTACCACAAAAGTTTGAAAGCAAAAGGATTTGAGGTATTTGCTGTGTGCACCGAAACAGAGGAGGCCAAATGGTTAAAATTTATTGAAGACAATAAACTCGATTGGATTAACGTGGCAGATTTAGAATTACACAATCACTTCAGGTCAATTTATGACATCAGCAGCACACCGGTGATATACATTTTAAATGAGAAAAAAGAAATTATAGCTAAAAAGTTAGGTGTTGAGCAAGTAGAAGACTTTATGGACAACTACATCAAAGCTGAGCAAAAAAGAAAAATGAACTAATTGCAGGCATGCCTGTATCCTTAATGATATGCACCAAATACAACTCGACACTATTAGGCTATATGCCTACCACGGCTGCCTGAAGGAAGAATCGCTCATTGGCAGTAACTATGAGGTAGATGTAATGATTAAAACTAATTTTACTGAAGCTGCGATTACCGATGATTTATCTAAAACGGTTGATTATTGTGAAGTATTTGGTATCGTAAAAGAAGAAATGAATATCAGGGCTAATTTGCTCGAAAATGTTGCGCTCCGTATTGTTAAACGCATGAAGAATACCATTGCAAACATTGAACAATTAAGCGTAAAAATAACCAAACTCAATCCGCCAATGAATGGCAATGTGAAAGGCGTTTCAATTATTGTGGAGGAATAGTTTTATTTGCATTTTGGATTAATGCCAAAAGCTAATTCATTGTAGTTTTTCTTTAAAATAAAATTCTTGATAATTTATAAGATTACTTTTTCAACATCCAAATTGCGCCATGCTTTGTCATGAATTTTTCTAATTTACCATTTGATACCAATTCGTTTAATTGTGTTTCACTGTTTGATCTGCCAATACCTGAAAGCTCGGCAAATTCTTTGGCAGTTAATGAGTAATAGTATGCAAACAGCGCCTCCCAATTTTTGCTGTAAATCTGCTTCTCTACTGTAGGATTGAGTTTTAAAATAGCAGTTTCGAAAAAAGGGTATGGCTTTGTACCATAAATAATTTCTTTATTTCCCGTTTTGTTTGTGAAGAAAAGCGTTGGAAATCCTTTCACACCATATGTTTTAGCAGCCTTTAAATCTTCTTCAAAAAGTACCTTGCCCCTACCCTCGAAATCTTTTTTCAATTGCACTGCATCTATGCCAACCTTAGTGGCAGCGGTTGCAATATTGTCCCATTTGGCAATGTTCTTCTTATAGAGAAATACCATTTCGCGCATCTCTCTTAAAAACAAAAGTGCCTTTTCTTGATTCTGCAATTGAGCTGCTTTAAAAGCTATTGAGGGCGGATAAGATGAGCTCAATGGGTCTTCCAGCCACACATCTCCATCAATTGGCATATCATAATAAGCACTTACCTCATCCCAATGATGTGCCACATCTGAAGGTTTACTGATGCCCCCAACATTATAATTCCAATCGGGCAGTAAGCCACCCATGCGGTACTCAATTTCTACTTGGTTGCCATATTCTAACTTCAGCTTTCGCAGTTGTGGCTCAATCCCCCAACAAGCAGAACAAATGGGATCGGTAAAATAAATGACCTTTACAGGTTTTTCTGTTTGTTTATTTGCAATATCGACATTGGTTGCACTATCTGAAGTGCCGCATATTCCTTGAACAGGATTGCACATGAGCGGATTGGTTTTTTCTGGCATTGTGGTTTGGTTTTGAGCCCTGCATTGGCCGAAGGCCAACAAGACTATGGTAGTTGCGAATGTTACTTTTTTCACTTTGTGATATTCAAATCTTTTCAATGCTTCAAAAAAAATTATAATAACTACTACGTCTCTCTATCAGTAGCAATCTGTTCATAAAGTTTTAAATAGGCTGATGCTGCTTTTTCCCACGAAAACTGTGCGGCATGCGCTTTAATGCGGGCCGCTTTTTCATGATCGTTGTGATATGTTTTCATGCCTGCCTCAAAAACTTGCAGCATGTCTTCTGCATTAAAATTTTTCCAATAAAAAGCTTCGCTTCCACCAATTTCGGGCAAACAAGTATTGTTGCTCAAAAAAACCGCCTTCCCAAAGAGCATTGCCTCTATTACAGGTAATCCAAAACCCTCGGAAAGTGAAGGAAAAACGAAGGCATAACAATGTTGATACAAGGTAAATTTGAGGTCATCACTCACTATGCCTAGCATATGCACCTGAGAAGAAACTCCCATTTCGCAGGCTAAATCTTTAATTTCTTGCACGTAGTGATGATTGTTGTTTCCCGCTATGACCAATTTTAAATCTTTCCTGGCACTTAGTAATGGCAACAAAACATGAAAGTTTTTCTTCGGATTAATAATCCCAATGGTGAAAAGATATGCCTGATTTTTTAGCATGTCGGGCAATGCAGCAGTATCATCTATTTTTACACTCACACCATTGTAAATCACACACAACTTTTTTTCATCAATGTGAAGGTAACGCTTAATTTCCTCTGCAGTGAATTTTGAAATTGCTGTAACTGCCACTGCTCTGTTTACTTTACGCTGCAAGGCATACAACTTCCATTGCTTTTTTAGTCCTTTGTATTTGTATAAAAAATTCAAATCATGAATGGTGAGTATCAATTTACCTTTTCGGGGTAAATATTTTGATTCTTGATGCGTGCAATGCCATACCTCATAATTTTTTGGCCTGTTGAAGAGGAATGAAAGATGGCTTTTAAGTTTGAGGTTGCGTGCATTAATACCAAAAATTCCCTCACGATTTTTGGGCACCAGGAAATATAAATCAACCTTCTTTTGCTGCTCACATAAGGCACGTCCTAAACCAAAACAAAACTGACCTAACCCACTGTTTAGATTACGCAGCTTTTCCATTTCTATGAGAATTTTTGGCTTGTTCATTTACCCTTGTATAGCTTTCGTAATCCGGCATATTTTTGATAGGTGGCTTGAGCCGATATTTTACATACCATAAACCCATGAAAGCCATCCAAAAAACCAAGTTTAAAAAAATACATTTGTATGAACTTAAACAAGGGCGCAAAACAAACTTTTACTATGCTTGCGTGCTCGCCTTTTTCAAATAAATGCATGGCAGAAAGTTTACTGAATTTCTCCGTTTGCTTTATATGCTCGACAACGCTGTAGTAACTGTAGTGCAGGCAATCTCCTTGAAGCATATAGGGAATTTTTTGATACCCATCAATTGCCTTCAACTCTTCATGAATAAGACCCTCCCATTGCATTTCATTTCGGTTAAATAAACGCAGCTTAATATCGGGATACCAACCTGCATGTTTTATCCATGTGCCACAATAGTAGGTTAATCGCTTGAATGAAGCCGTTTTCAGTCCTGATGATTTAAGCTTTAATAAATCATCTTGCAAAGGTTTACTTAAAACCTCATCGGCATCAAGAGATAAAATCCAATCGTGTTGTGCTTTTTTATTGGCTTCATTTTTAGTTGACGAATAGCCTTTCCATTGATCTTGAAATACCTTTGCACCATAATTTTTAGCAATTTCACAGGTAGCATCAGATGAGTATGAATCATACACCACAATATCATCAGCGACAGGAGCAGCGGCCTGTAAACATTTCTCAATGTTTCTTTCTTCGTTTAAAGTAATGATGACAATAGATAGCTTATTCATCGATAGGTAACATGCTAATTAAAAGTTCAAAATTACTAAATTGTGAATAGCCGTATTGAAAAGTTATTTGCAATCATGAGAAAAAAATACGGTTGTGAAGTAATTTTATGCCATGAAAAATAGCTTAAGAATTTCATTATTGATTATTGCTCTGTGCATTACATCTGCTGTTATCGCTCAACCTCGGATTGAGAAATACCCTAATGGCAACTTAAAATCAGAAGAGAATTACGATAAAAACGGATTACAACATGGGAAACAAACATACTATTACGAAAACGGGAAGTTGGCCAAAGAAGTTACTTATCGCGAAGGCAAAGAGTTTGGCAAACTAATGCGATACTATGATGATGGAAAAGTAAAAGCTGAAGAAAATTATTTTGCAGGCCTAAAAGCAGGCCAATCAATCTTTTATTATAAAAACGGGAAACTTGCACTATCAGCATTTTACAAGAAAGATTTGCCTGATAGTGTTTGGCAGGAATATTATGAAAATGGCAAACCAAAAAGTGAAGGACAATATCTTTTGAATAAAAAAACAGGCATGTGGAAATATTGGTATGAAAACGGAAGTCTGCAAAGTGAAGGTACCTTTAATCAAGATTTGCAGACTGGTAGCTTTAAATCATATCATGAAAATGGGAAACCCGCTATGACAGGTTTTTACGAAGCCGGAAAAGAAACAGGAAAATGGACCAAATATTATGCTGACGGATTGTTGAAGGAAACCGGAGTTTATAAAGATGGCATTTACCAATTATTGACTTTCAACAACCCTCAAGGGAAAGTGCTTGTGAAGGATGGCAATGGATATTGTACGCACACCTTTCCTGATGGGTCAAAAAAATCTGCAGGAAAATATCTTAACGGATATCAAGACAGTGTTTGGCAATACTATACCTCAACTGGCATTAACGAGTTTGAAGTAACCTACAAAACAGGCATCAAAAACGGTCCTGCAAAATTCAGGTATCCCGATGGAAAGATTGAAAAAGAAGGCAACTTATGTGATGGTAAAAAATGTGGAAGATGGCGTTTTTACCGAAAAAATGGGAGCA
>JBILUU010000258.1:0-4615 GCA_044370815.1 Bacteroidia bacterium | reverse complement strand
GAAGTATTATTACCAACTTTAATAATGAAGATGCTGCAGCGGTTAAAGCGATAGAAAAAATTACCAACCACGATGTGAAAGCGGTGGAGTATTTTATGCGTGATAAATTTGATCAAATTGGTATCGCTCCTTTTAAGGAATTTATTCATTTTGGATTGACTTCTCAAGACATCAACAACACAGCTATTCCGCTACAATATAAATTGGCCCTTCAAGAAACGATGATTCCACAATTGGAAGTTTTACTTGAAGTTATTCAAGGGGCCGCATTGGCTTGGAAGGATGTTCCTTTACTGGCACACACGCATGGTCAGCCGGCTTCGCCTACCAAGTTAGGAAAGGAGTTTTTAGTTTTTTGTGAAAGAATTAATCAGCAGCTAATGCAACTAAAGGCAGTTGCTTTTGGAGCCAAATTTGGAGGTGCTACCGGAAATTTTAATGCACATCATGTGGCATACCCTCAAATTGATTGGGTGGCATTTGCCAATAAATTTGTGAATCAAAATTTGGGCTTAAGCCGTCAGCAGTATACCACCCAAATTGAGCATTACGACAATTTGTCTGCCTCCTTTGATGCAATTAAAAGAATCAACACCATTCTCATTGATTTTAGCCGCGATATTTGGAGCTATATATCCATGGAATATTTCAAACAAAAGCTGAAAGATGGAGAGGTTGGTTCATCGGCCATGCCGCACAAAGTAAATCCAATTGATTTTGAAAATGCCGAAGGTAATTTAGGAATGGCTAACGCGCTGTTTGAATTTTTTTCTGCCAAGTTACCGATATCACGTTTGCAGCGCGATTTAACCGATTCTACAGTGATTCGTAATATTGGCGTACCTTTGGCGCATACTTTAATTGCTCTTAATTCATTGCAAAAGGGCATGTCAAAATTGATTATTAACGAGGCCGCAATCAAGCATGATTTAGAAGCTAATTGGGCTGTGGTGGCCGAAGCGCTTCAAACTATTTTACGCAGAGAAAATTACCCGCATCCTTATGAGGCATTGAAAAATTTGACAAGAACCAACAAACCTATCAATCAAGCCTCCTTACATGAGTTTATTGATGAATTAAATATGAGTAATGAGGTTAAAAAAGAAATGAAAGCCATTTCGCCTCATAATTACACAGGCGTATTTTAACTATGTGGCAAAGAATTGAAGAAGCAGACGGAACATCTTATTTACAGCATACATTCATATTTAAAAATTTCAGTGAGGCCTTTGCCTTCATGACTCGAGTGGCACTTTTGTCAGAAAAAATGGATCATCATCCTGAATGGACAAATGTGTACAATGCGGTAAAAATTAAATTAAGCACCCACAGCATGGGTAATGTGATTACAGAAAAGGATGAATTGTTGGCTGCCAAAATAGGTAAGCTGTTGCAGCAATAAACTGATTTAACCCGTTAATCAAGCCCTCTAAAAAGGTCTTAATTATCTTAGATAAGTTTCTACCGCTTTTACCTCATTCCAAGGTAGCATTTCTACCAAATGAGATGCGGCTGAGTTGTAGTAGTTGTTAATTTGGGAGTTGCAAACAAATTTGATGGTATCTACGCTACTTTTAAGTATTTCATTGGCGTCTAACAACACACCATATTTTCTTTGTCCATCATTCATAAAAATTTTAACTTCGATAACTTCTTCTGACATCATAACATATTTATTTATTTTGGTACAAATTTAGCTTACACAAAAACAACCTAAGTTAACTGTAAATTAAATACCCGTTAATAATGAATGAATTCGAAGAAGTAAGCAAAGCTGAGAAAAGCAGGATTTTTCATACCTTCTTCTTTCCTGTCGTATTTATTTTTATCCTTTGGCTTATTAAATGTTGCGAGGTGGTATTTGAATATCCGCTTTACAATCTTGGCGTATACCCTCGACACGTAAAAGGAATTGTTGGCGTATTTACGGCACCACTCATACATAGTAATTTTAGTCATCTTTTTTCAAACTCTATTCCTTTATTTGTTCTGGGGTCGGGCCTGTTTTATTATTATCGCACGGTGGCTTACAAAATATTTTTTATGATACTTTTTGCCACAGGTTTATGGGTTTGGGTATCGGCACGTCCTTCATACCATATTGGGGCAAGTGGTGTAGTATATGGTTTAGCTTCCTTTATGTTTTTAAGTGGTGTTATTAAAAAAAATATGAGCCTATCTGCTTTTGCTTTGGTAGTGGTGTTTTTGTATGGTAATATGATTTGGGGAGTACTACCGGTATTGCCTCATATCTCATGGGAAAGTCATTTAATGGGCGCAATTGCAGGCATAGTGATGGCATTTTATTACAAAGAGTTAGGGCCACAAAAAACAACTTATTTGTGGGAAACTGAAGTTGATGATTCTGTCGATGAAGAGTCGGTGCCTATTGAAATTATTGATGCAAAACAAGAGGAGGAACCCTCAAGAAATGAGTCAGATGATGCAAATTCTAATGTGAGCCCAAGCTATACCTACAGGTTTATCCCAAAGAAAGAGGAGTGAATGTTTTTAAATGAAATTTAATAGGATTGATAAAATTATCATATTTTTAGAGTGAAAATTTGCCATATGAGTAATGATTTAACCATTCACAAAGCAAAAGATTTTTTGGTTTCGAATACTTTTGAGTACAAAGCCACTCAAAACAAATTGAGTTTTCCAATACTTTTCAGGATTTATAAAAAGTTAAAAATAGGTGTCAAGTTTTCTGAGATTAAAATTGGCGATAAATTGATAATTGATGGACACCATCGCTATTTAGCATCTATATTAGCTAATGTTGAAATAGCTACTTTGCCTTCTCATAGAACCACTGCTACTAAAATATTAGAATGGCGCGATATTGAAATTGATAACGAAGATTGGGATAAAGATGAAAAAGAGATTAAGCGGTTCAATGAAATAGATGCTAAAAATTCAAACTTAAGTTTAGATGAGTTAATTATGCTTTTGAAATAATAATTTACCTTTGCAGTGATGATGATATTTCTTGACATAGATGGTGTGTTGGTTCCTGCTAAGAGTTGGGAAAAACCGCGATTGCTTGATGATGGATTTCCTGAATTCAGCTCAGCTGCGACTCGTGTATTAAACTTAATTATCTCTGAGAACACCAAAGTTATGCTAACCACATCTCATAAGTCCAGCTATACCATACCTCAATGGAAAAGAATATTTTCTAAAAGAGGATTGAACATTCATAAAATCGGAAAATTAAAGAAAAATAAGTCAATGCTAAGTAGAAAAGATGAAATAACAAATTGGTTCCTTTCTAATAAAATTGATGACACATTTATTATTATTGACGATGATAAATCATTGAATGCTCTTCCTCAAAATTTGAAGAAACATTTAATATTAACTAGCCCCATGATTGGGTTAGATGAAAGGCATAGTGATGAAATATTTAACTTGCTTAGAAAAGTTTAATTATTATTTCTAATGTTTGTTTCTAGTTTGTCTCTTTTCGAAATCAATGCTAATCCCGCAAAAGTAAGCATACCATTGAGCAGCAGCAATTCATATCCAAATTTGTAACCTGCAAACCAGGTAACTGAGTTCTCACTTAATATATAACAAATAAGTGGTGAAACAATACTAATGATCCAAACATATTTATCAGTAATTATTTTTTTAGTAAAAATTCCGAAGGCAAACAAACCTAGTAATGGACCATAGGTAAAAGATGCAATCATTAAAATAGTGTCAATGATAGCTTTGCTGTTTAAGGCCCTGAAAACAAGAATTACAAGTAATAACAATAGTGCAAAACCAAGATGTATTTTTTTACGGATATTGGTTTTTTCTTTTTCAGTTTTGTTCGATTTTTCTACATTTAAAAAATCAAGATAGAAGGAAGTTGTTAATGTAGTTAACACAGAGTCGGCACTGCTGAAAGTAGCTGCAGTAAGGCCAATTATAAATACCAGTCCGGCACCCGAACCCAAATATTGTAGCGCCAACAATGGAAACAATTTATCGGTGTCGGGTTTGCCCGAAATTGGATTGATAGGAATTTCAATCCCTTTTTGCTGTGCATAAATATACAATAAGGCACCAAGCGATAAAAAGAATACATTTACTAAAACCATCACCAAACTAAAACTTTCCATGTTTTTTTGTGCATCCCTTAAACTCTTGCAGGATAAGTTTTTTTGCATCATATTTTGATCCAAACCTGTCATGGCAATGGTAATAAATGCACCGCCTAAAAACTGTTTAAAGAAGTTACTTTTATTGAACCAATCAAAATCAAAAACCTGGGCGTATGGGCTTTGTGTTACTGCACTTATTAAATCGGTAGGACCAAAGTTTAAATCTTTTGCAATAAAAATTATGGAGAAAATTACTCCTAATAACAAAAATCCACTTTGTAGCGTGTCGGTCCAAACTAGGGTTTTAATACCACCTTTATAAGTGTAAAGCAACATTAAGGAAATAATTATGGCTACCGAAAGCGCAAAGGGCACACCAAAGGCATCAAATACAAACAATTGAATGACCGAGGCTGCTAAGTATAAGCGACCAGCTGCACCTAGCACGCGTGAAAGAATGAAAAAAAACGCACCTGTTTTTTGCGAAACCACGCCAAATCTCTCTAGCAAATAAGTAT
>JBILUU010000257.1:0-4622 GCA_044370815.1 Bacteroidia bacterium | reverse complement strand
ATTTTTTATGAAAAAACAATTGATTACACAGGCTTTTTTGATGTTTAGCCTAAAACACAAACAGGGGGGGTAAAAGCCTTAAAAATAGTTCTAATGGTGTTGTTTTTAAGCAATGCTAATTTGCAGGCACAAACAACAAAAACATGGAATGGAGGTGCAACAGGAGATTGGGATGATAATAGTGCTTGGCTACCAACAGGAATGCCAAATTCTACAAACCATGTTGAAATTACCGATGCAATTGTTACGGTTGATATCAATACCGCTGCTTGTATTAATTTGACCCTTAACGGAACAGCTCAAATTAACTTTGCTGGTACAAATGATTTACTTTCAGTGTATGGCGAATTCGATAATCAAGCAAGCAGCAACCCTGTAACAGGTACCGGCTTGTTACAATTCAGCGGTAGTTCTAATGCTGATATTGATGGAAACTCGATGACCTTAAACAGGGTTCGCATTAATAAAACATCTGCAGAAGTTCATATTGAAACTGATATTGACATAACCGAAAGTTTAGTGCTCAATAACACCTCCCAACTATTTATTAACACATCTGCAGGAAAAAATTTAACCATGAAAGCAACCTTTAATAGCGGAACAGGTGATTGGAACACCGCCTATATTCACAACAATGGCTCGGGAACTGTTGTGAACAGGGTCACTCTTGAACAAGCATTTGCTGAAAACTATAAATGCTATCACATTTTATGCAGCCCTGTTGAAGATACTTATGCATACACTGTGACACATGAGCCATATACAGCTACAACAGATGTTTATAACACAAGCTATTGCTTTGATGAGGTTTCATCGATTCCTGATTGGATGATTTATCATGAAGACGATGCAGGACCTAATTATCCTAGTGCTGCTTGTTCTATGTATGGTTGGTGTGGTATTGACAACAGTACGCAAATATTAAGAACACAAGGTTATTTAGGAAATTTTGAGCCGGATGGAAATCAGGTGATTGCCTGGTATGGTGTGCCAAATAATGGGGATATAGGCGATGGAGATATAACCTCTATTCCTTTGCAATATACAAATAATAGTCAACCAGATTTGGATGGGATTAATGTACTAGGAAATCCATATCCTGAGCCACTTGATTTACAAGAATTATGGGACGAGAATGATGCTATAACTGGTTTTACGCCTATATTTTGGGTATATCAAAATACAGGCGCAGGCTATGGCACGCAAGTGTTATTTTTCGATGCATCAGGTATGAGTAGTAGTACCTTACCATCGCAATATATGGCCATTGGGCAAGGATTTGAAGTACAAACTACTGTTGATGATATTGAAATTCAATTTAAAAGTTCAATGCGGGTTGCAAACAACAATGTAGAAGTTATACGCAGGCAACCGCTTCAAAACCAAATTCAGTTATTGCTCAGTGGGCTCAATAATCCTGACTATTTTAGTGTAAGTTTGAATGATGCTTTTGATAATACACATTTTGTTGGTGAAGATGTGTATAAACGTATGAATGAAAAAAATAATTTTTATGCAACTTATGATAAGCATCACTTGGCTGCCGATAAGCTTAAGTTTCCAGATACAGAGCACATTGTTCCTATAAACTTAATCATCAACGAGCATGGGGAATACACTATAAATACTTCCCTTTTTACCATTGATAACGATAAATATGTGAGTTGGATGGAAGATAAAACAAATAAAACCAATTATGAAGTAAACCAGGATTATAGTAAAACCTACTTTTTTGAAAAAGGTGAAGTGCAAAATCGTTTTTATTTACATATTGCCAATAGAGCTCAAATTGGCAATGCTTCAGTTGCTAATACAGGTTTTTATACCTATTACGATAATGGCTATATCAATATTAATTTACCTGCTGAATTTAAAGATGGACAGATTAAAATTCATACTTTAAACGGCACGCAGTCATTAGAGCCTGTTCAAACTTACAACCAAAACAGATTAAAAATACCTGCTCAAAATTTAAGTCAGGGCCTCTATTTTATATCTGCAGCAAATGAAACCCAAGAGCTGCAAACAAAACTTATCATAAGCAAATAACTTATTCATCGCCCTATTATTTATCTAGAAAAATGATAGGGCTTAATTTTTATACAATGAAAATTTATTTAAAAATTTTACTTGTTTTGTTTTTGATAGTTAAAACAAACCAAATAGCCGCACAATGGGGCAACCAATGGGTGTTGGGGCGTTATAAAGGCTTAGATTTTAATAACATCGGAATGCCTCAACCATGGGAACCTAATGGACTTTATGGAGCAGTAGGAAACTCTATTATTTGTGATGATGATGGTCAGACTCTGCTTTATTCAGATGGCGAATTTTGTTACAATAAATTACACCAGCAAATGCCCAATGGATACAATCTAGGGGCACAAAATTCAAGTCAGACACAAAATAGTATCATCATTCCACATCCAGATGGCAGCAACCGTTTTTACATTTTTGCGGTGGATGAATGTTACGATTTATTAGACACCGCTTTTTGTTCAAGTTTAGGCAATTATGGAGGCGTAATATGGGCTATGGTCGATATGGATTTAGAGGGAGGACTAGGAGATGTGGTATTAAAACAACAACATTTGTATTACCCTACTTGTAGCAAAATTACAGCTACAAGACATTGTAATGGGGTTGATTGGTGGGTCATTACTAAAGAATACAATACTAACCGCTTTATTACCTATTCGGTGGATGCCAATGGCATTAATCCACTACCTGTAAATTCTCCTATAGGATTAAACCATCCATTTAACTACCCTATTGAACACGGAATTAGTGCCAAGCGAGGCCAAATGAAGGTTTCCAGCGATGGGAAATTATTAGGCGTTAAAACCTTGGCCCCATGTATCACCCAATTGTTTCATTTCAATAACCAAACTGGCATTGTTTACAATCCTGTTTTTACTGATTATCATGATACGCTCAATCCCAATGCAAGTGTAAATTTTGATTATGGTGCAGGCTTATCTTTTTCACCGGATAATACAAAGTTGTATGTGAACTACGGCTCTTTTGCATTGAATTTAGTTCAATATGATATAGGTGTTTTAGACAGTGTGAGCATCATGAACTCTAAAATAAATGTATTGCAAAACAGCCCAATTGGTTGGCGATCAGCAGAAAATATTCAATTCGGCCCTGATTCTAAAATGTACTTTCATTTACAAGACTCAAGCTTTCATCATAATATATCTTGGTTGAATTACCCAAACCTCTCTACTAATGCATGCTCTCCATCAAATACATACCTTCACCTTACTAATGACACAATTAATTTTGAAGCATTTACCCCCAATATAATCGATTGCATTTATGCTAGGCACCACCAAGGAGCATTATTAATCCCTAATTGCAGTGGAGGCTTAGATAGTTTGTCATTTACAGACACCCTTATGAACGTAGTGCATCCTTTTACTTGGGATTTTGGCGACCCAACAAGTGGTGTAAACAATACAAGTAATGCGCATTTCCCTATACATAATTTTACAGCGCCTGGCACCTATACAGTTACATTAACCGTGCAAAATGATTGTGATGGTTATACTGTTGCGCAACAGGTAACTATTACTAACAATGTTCCTGTTATACCTACTGTGGCTTTAGTGGGCATTCATTTAGAAAGTAGTGTAGGCCAAAACTATCAATGGTATTTTAATGGCAATACCATTGTTGGAGCAACAAATCAAACCTATAGCCCATTGCAAAGTGGCTACTACTCGGTGCTTGTTACCGATAGTAATGGCTGTTTGGCTCAAAGCCAAGAGTTTTATTTTGCTGTAACAAACCTAAATCAAAAACTAGTTGCATATGATTTAAAAGTGATTCCAAACCCCGCTCAACAAAGTATCAGTATAGTATCTAATAAATTTATTTCTAATATCAGCATTGTCGATATGGCCGGCAGGATGGTAATTCAATCAGCTGAAAACAAAAATATTGATGTTAGCTTTTTGAATTCAGGCATCTATTTTTTGCAGGCAAACTCAAATAATGAAATTATAAGAACTAAGTTTGTAAAAAATTAATACTCCGGTAATGTTCAGCCCTGGCCTATTGTCATAAAGTTAAGCCTTATTTTGACACCATCAGATATGAGGCTGATAAATTAGAACTATTGATTGACGATACCTATTGGACATTACCAAAATACAGAGAATTATTGTTTACGAAATAATAGGCAAGTGTTTTATTAAAAGCCGGTTTGATGAATTTCAAATCGGCTTTTTTGTTCAACCCAGATTATGCATTAAAAATGCGTAAATGATAAAGAAACCGTAAATCATATTTTTATAATTCTGATAACATTATCTATATCGAGATTAACCCAACTAAATCAATAGTTGGGTTCTTAAAACCTCCCATTGCTTAATTTGGGTTCAACTGAAATCTCAATTATATGATCAAATGCCAATACAATAGAGTCCAATTTTATTGAATCCACATTCCGAATTATTACAAAAAGACTATGCTGCAATTGGACCAAATTGAACCCAGATTACGCATTAGAAATGCGTAAACGATAAAGAAATTGTAAATCAGATTTTTACAAATCTGATAACATTTTCTATATCGGGATTAACCCAACTAAAGCAAGTAGTTCGATTTTCCAA
>JBILUU010000256.1:0-4623 GCA_044370815.1 Bacteroidia bacterium | reverse complement strand
ATTCGGGTTTAAAATGATTGAATTAACCCAAATTCCGCATTAGAAAATGCGGAATCGCCATAACAGCTATCATGCAACCTATTGATTCAATGGATTGAAAACAATTAATATCTAATTGACAAAATTAATTAATCAAATTGGTATAACAGATTGCAACTAAACCTTTAAACTCTTATTAAAATGATTGATGGCTTCAATTGCGCTTTGGCATCTGTGTTCGTGCTTTCCGCTGATGATGGTATAGTTGGCCCCGCTTTGTTGCAATTCCATTTCATAAATATTAAATAATTCTTGCCGGTGATGAGGATGCTCTCTTAGGGGATCTGCTACCCAAGCAATATCAATGTTACACAGCAAATGCAGGCCGTAAGCATTAGGTTGGTAGGCATTGATGATTGATTTGGGCACCTCATTAAAAACAAATTGTGCCCATACTTTATGCACTAGCAAAGAGGTATCGCAAAACAGATATTGATTTGCATTATTCAAAAGCTTACGCTCAGCCATTAATTGCATTTGAGCCATTGCTTCAATATCTTTAAGTTGATACGGCCTATCTAAATTGGCCACATAAGACCTTGCCGCCTCTGCAACAAAAGGCTCGCCATAATAACTTGCAAGCGCCTCGGTAAGCGTTGATTTGCCCGTTGATTCCGGACCGACAATTGCTATTTTTTGTATGTGTTGTAAACGCTTCTCCATTTGTAATAGCCAACAACCGCTAATATTGTATACATTGCATATAGCAGGGCAGTTAAATGTAAATTTCTTTGATAATATAAATATATGGCAAGCGCATCAATCAACACCCAAAACAACCAATTTTCTAATTTCTTTTTAATGACAAGCCAGGTGGCCCAAATGCTAAAAACTGTGATTGGCGCATCGAGCCATGGCAGCGCAGCGGTGGTATACCTATCAAAATAATAGGCCATCATCAGCGAAAGTATGCCGCATATCAACGTACCTACTATGAAACCTCTAACTGTTAAGAGACTGATATCATCTTCGTTTTGCACATTATTTTTCTTCCAATGAAAGTAACCTACAATGGCCATCAACAAATAAAAAAATTGCAATCCTGTTTCAATAAACAAATGGGAGTCGTAACAAATTTTGATGTAGAGGATTGAGCTAATACCTGCTGCCAACCAACAAAAAATATTTCTTGCCGCAGCCAATATCAGGTATAAAATTGCCAAAGCTACTGCAGCTAACTCTATGACCGAAATCTCTGCCACTTTTAATAAGTTAGTTTTTAGAGCGGATAATTTTTCTGCTAAAAACCTTCCCAGTTGAGGCATTACGCAATAAGGCTACGTAAATTCCATCGCTTAATGATGAAATATCCACTGTGCTGTTGTTTTTAATTGCCGCCTCATACAGCAACTGCCCTCTGGCATCCATCAAATTAAGCATATATGTATCATCATCAGGCATTGTAAAATTAATTAAAGCATCAGTAGGATTTGGATATAAGCTAATATTATCTGCACTTTCTATTTTATTCACGCCACTTAAAAAATCTTGACAAGCACCAAAAACAGGACGCATCATCCAAGAACCTTTGAATTGAGTGAGAAACCAAGTTCCGGTTGATTGATAATATTGCTGTTCCATTGCATTGGTATTTCTGTCGAGCCCTACATTTAACTCACTGGCTCCAAATTGTTCAATACCTACAAAGAAGTCGCCCGATACAATAATTGGCGCATCTATGAGATAATCAACAAATCCATTCATAGTGCCGTTGTATATTGGTGCATAAGATAATGTATTTCTATGAATCTCATTCCCAGGCTTACCGTTGCTATCCCTTGTCCATACAACAATTGTAAAGAAATTTGTTTGAGAAGCATTTACCACAACCGGATTAAAGAAAATACGCAATGCTTTCAACGTATCACTCAGGTTGGCGGTAAATTTCACAGCCATTTGTGCGAATTGCGAGTTAATGCCATATGCAGCTTCTGCAGTACCATCATCATAGGCAAAACAATCTCCAAATATTTGCGTGTAATACAAGGTATCATTATCTAGGTTGGGTTCATTGGCAATATTTTGTATCAGGCCTTTTACCTCATATCTTGCGCATTGCGAGGTTTGAGGGAAGGAGAAAGTAGACACAGCCAAAGGATTCAATATCTGATTACAGAATGAACAGCTATTAAGGTTGAGCGGAGTAAAATCTACATTGTTTACATCAATCGAAAACAAAGTGTTGGTAAAGTAATCTCTCACTCTTAGTTCGTAGGTAACATTGATTGTTTGATTAAACAGGTTGCGGACATAGTTTTTAAAATAGTCGGCTGAAGCACCTGTGTATTGCTTGCGAGGAATTTGTTGATAGAGCTTAAAAAGCGATTTCCCGGGATAAACCCAGGTGATATCTTTATTGATCGTATCATTATCTAAATCAATCCTAACGTAATCAATATGCCAATGATCTAAACTTCCGCTGAGTGTGGCATAATTGGTGAATCGAAATTCAAAATTCTTATGAAAGTATGCAGAGTCCTTGATGGCAATAACTTTGCGTGAAAAAACACTATCAGAAGTCAGTGCATATCCTTCCTTTCCCCATACCCTATTCCAAGTTCCTTCCTTAGTTTTAAATTCTAATTTAATGGAGTCCTCGGGTTCAGGTTTATTGCCGCGGCCGGTTGATTGATAATAGAAACTAAAAAAAATACTGTCATTCACCGGAGAAAATGCCGAAAGATCAAAAGGTACAGAGTTGAGCACATCAGCTTTTCCCTGCGCGGTTGCTATGTTAAAATTGTAAGGATAGCCGGTGGAGTCAATCCCATCAAACGTAACTACTCCAATACTAGGTGGATTTACAGGATAGGTGTCGTTCCAAAACACATTACTATTTTTCCAGTTCGATTTGCCGGAAGCTACTCTCACATAGTACAAAGTATCAGTAATGCCAACAACCATCGTATCAGGAGCTATAGCAAATGTGTCGGGTAGGTTTGTTGTAGGATTAAATCGAATACTATCGTATATAGGCCAAAATTCTTTGGTTAATGTAATCACGTTAGGCGCCAATTTATTTTGAAAAAAAGTAAGTGTAAAGGGAGCATTAGCAACCCGTGTTACCGTATTGGTAGAGCTGTTGAAAGTATAGGTATAAGAGGTATCTCTCATAAAGTACGACTCTCCAATTGGAGGTGTAGCGCCATTAATTTTATAGCTGTTCCAAACAGAGTCTGATTTTGCGGCAGCGGGATAATTATCAGGATTATAATCGGTATTTTTAGTTCTGCTAAAATCATCTTGAAAGGGCAAAACATTGATTGGCTCGTGAATCCAAAAAGTATTGAGCGCATTGGCCGACCTAACTACTTGCTTCTCCTTATACTTTTCCATCAGTATTGGATTGGCATTTAAATGCACGATACGCTCTTGAGCGGCAGCTCGAAGAAAAAAACAAGTTAACGCAATAAATACAAAAATATTATTCCTCTTCATCCTCATCAAGGTTATTCAATCGCAACTCTAATGAGTCTTTTGCAGATTTAATTTTTGAATCATCCTGTGTGTAAAATAAATCTATAGCTCTTCCCATATTTACTTTTTCATCATTTTTAAATACCGGAAATTGTCTGTAAACTATGGCTTCAGCAGTATCCGTAACCGATTTATCAAATATCTCCGATCCAATAGATAACGAATTTTGAGAAATTATATTGAGCGCATCTTTTCGAAGCAAACCTATAAAATCGGGAAGAGCTACCTTTTCACCTTTGAGGCCGTCTCCGAGTACCAAATCTATCTTTGATTCCTGCGCCACAGGATCACCTGGGTTGATTATTCTACCTCTATACAATTGTTTTAATACCGCATCTTTTGCAAAATCTGGCTCATATTCAATGTTTCCTACTTCTAACCCATAGGTTTCGAGCACCGCCTTTGCCTGACGCAGCGAGTAGTCGATTAGTTTTGGCATTTTGATGGTTGGGGGTTTGAAGGCATTGATGGTCACATAAATTTTTCTATTTTGCTTCACCTCCGAACCTGCCTGTGGATTTTGCTCTATAACAGTACCTTTTTTTTCATCAACCACATATACCGAATCATTTACAATAAACTCCAACTCGACTGACTCTTCAAGTTTTTTCAACTCGGTTGGTGTTTTACCGCGAAGGTCGGGTACTTTTACAGCTACTCCATGCATAGTAAAACTCTTTAAGCATTGCAAAACAATCCATATCACCACTGCATAAATACTTAAAATGATGAGCACATGCTTTAACAAATTGCTTTTATTTTTTGTGGCCATTTAGAATAATGAGTCGCAAATTTAACTGAATAAATTAAAAAGACACACATGTTGTACCAATGTGAGTTATAAATTATATCATTAATAGCGATTACACTCTCGATAAAGTCCAATTTCGGCATTGCCTCATTATACCATCTTTCTGAGTAGTATCGGTATTGGGCATTGTATAATTGTGTATTATTAATTACTTATAGTGCCAATTGTGTTTAACCCAACTAAAGCAAGTAGTTTTATTTTCCCAATCTCCTATTGCTTAATTCCATCTAACTACATTTTAACTACCTGCTTAATAATAGTTTAATAATAAATTTTAAAATCTTATACCGATTACA